>JAPKDO010000236.1 GCA_028822535.1 Acidimicrobiales bacterium | reverse complement strand
TCTTCGAAACCGTGTTGGTCCGCCATCGTCCATGTAGCCGACGACATCAAACGTATTCTGAAACCGATTCACTGCCGTAATTGTCTCCAGTACGTCCGACGCGTGCCCTCCGCCGCCAGCGATGATGACTCTAGAAACAGTCACGAGTGGTTCATCAGTTCTACGTCCATTGCTCTGAGGTAGATCCCGCTAGACTTCCGTCGTCTCTCCTCGGTCGAAACGACGCCGACGCAATTGCATAGCCGGCACTCGGCGAACCAGCGTCGACTCCGGGGAGCAGCAAAGGCTAGCGCGAGCAGCCATGAGCGATTGATCCTGACTGGGCACGCACCGTGCTAGATGGGACAGACCCTTGACGGGGTCGAACGTACCTACCACCGCCCTCGACGCCAACCCGGTGTCGGACGCTTGACCCCGACCGAGTTCGAGATGATCATGGCCCCCGCAGACGGCCCCCGCCGCGGAACCAACCATGTCGCCTCAGCGCGCAGCAGTACCCCCAGACCTACGGAGATCGATGCCAGGAAACCAACTCACTATCTGGTGGGTTAATCAATATGCGGTGGTCCCGACGGGCTCCGGTGGCACCAGGCACTACGACATGAGCCGAGAGCTGCGCCGCCTTGGCTTGAATACCCGCGTCGTCGCCAGTGACCTGAGCTTGCTCTCGCGATCGTACGCACTGCGCAGCGGGCCGCTGGACCTCCGACACGTAGCGCAGGACGTCGAGGGGGTACCGTTTTCTTGGCTTCCCGCAGGCTCGTATCGAGCCAACGACTGGCGTCGAGCGGCAAGCATGCTCGTGTTCGCCGTCGCTGTCTTCATTTTCCTGATGACCCGGCGGCTCCGCAAAGAGGACGTGATCATCGGGTCGAGTCCGCACCTGTTCGGAGCCCTCGCCGCTTGGACCGCGGCAAAGCTGCGGCGCCGTCCGTTCGTGTTCGAGGTCCGTGACCTGTGGCCGGAGTCGTTCACGGCGGTGTCTGGCCAAGACTCTGGCCTCGGGGTCACGCTCATGCGACGGGTTTCCGACCTGCTCTACAGGAACTCGGACGCGATTGTGATCTTGGCGGAGGGCAGCCGCGACGTCGTCGTGCAGAACGGCGGAGACCCCCGATCCATCACCTGGATCCCGAACGGAGTCGACACCTCGTCATTCCGCCCCCGAGAGGAACGAGCCACTTTCCCGCCGGTGCGCTTCGTCTACGCAGGAGCTCATGGTCCTGCCAACGGGCTCGATGTCGTTGTCGATGCCGTCGCCATGCTCCGAGACCGGGGGCGCGATGATGTCGAGGTCCTGTTGGTAGGCGATGGCCCGGTGAAGGCCGCGCTCGCTGAGCAAGCGACCCGACTCGACGCTCCCGTCACATTCCAGGATCCTGTGCCGAAATCTGAGGTACCGGACGTGCTGTCGTCCTGCGACGTCGGGCTGATGGTGCTCGCGGACGTCGAGCTGTTCAGCTTCGGCGTCAGCCCGAACAAGCTGTTCGACTACATGGCTGCAGACCTGCCGGTGCTCACCAACGTCCCAGGCTTCGTCAGCCATGTTGTGAAGGACTCGAGATGTGGCACATCCGTCGCTGCTGGAGATGCAACCGCACTCGCCGACGGCATGGAGATGATGGCCGACCACTTACTTGCTGGTGATGAGCGGTTCACGAGCGGGCGGGCATACATCGAGCAGAACTTCGAGCGACGAGCACTGGCGCGCCAGCTGGCGTCGGTGCTCCGATCGGTCAGTCGCTGATCTCGGGTCGACCGATGCCGGCTGCTCCCACTGCTCGCACGACAGCACGAGACACGGCCATCTGATCGCGAAGGTCGAGGCGGAGGTCCGCCTTACCGAGCACAGCGTCCCGCACCCGCCGGAACTGCGTTGCGTGGCCCTTGTCTTGGGCACCAGACAACGCTTGATCGCCGTCGGCGTGGAGGGACCGGTAGTCGTCGATCTCCAATGTGTGTCCACGGCCCATGATCGTCACCCGCTCCTTGGGTCCACCGGGGTGCCCGCCGCTGGCGTAGGCGATCGAAGCAGATGACCCGTCGGCGAAAGTGACCGCGAGGACGAAGTCCTCGACCAACGTCGCTTCCGTCCGATGGGCGCCGGCCAACGCTACCGACACAGGTTCGGCCCCGGCGATCGCAGCGCATGTGTCGACGAAGTGGCAGGCCTCTCCGATGAGCCGTCCACCCTCAGTGCGCGACTTGAACCAGTGGGTGTCTGGAAGGCTCCCGGCGTTCACCTTGTAGCTCATCACCAGCGGACCGGCCGCCGTTGACAGACGATCGCGAACATCGGCGATCATCGGAGCGAACCGGCGATTGAAGCCGACCATGAGTAGCTGACCGCTCGCCGCCGATGCCGCGGCCTCGATTGCGTCGAGCTCGTCTTCGGTGATGCCAAGTGGCTTCTCGCAGAAGACGTGCTTTCCAGCCTGGAGGGCTCGAATGACCAGGTCTGCGTGAGTGCTGTGGGGAGTGGCGATCATGACGAGATCGACGTCGTCGTTGTTGATCACGCTCGTGGCGTCCGTGGCGACCGACGCGAATCCGTGCCGTTCGGCGAGGTGACGAGCGCTGGCGCCGCCCGCGGAGGCTACGGACACGAACTCGTAACCGCCTGCCGACTTGAGCGCTGGGACCATCGTCATCTTGGCGTAGTTCCCGGCGCCGAGAAGGCCGACGCCCACGGTCTTCTTCGACGATCTGACCGGGGAAAGGCGGATAGGCGTTCGGTCGATGGTTGCGCCGTCCGGGTATCGCAACTGCACGCCGACGAATGGGCCATGTGTGCCCTCGATCGCCTCGTAGGCGGTTGCAGCATCATCGAGGTCGTAGCGGTGGGTGACGAGGTCCTCGATGTCGAGCCGCCCAGCCGACTGGAGATCGAGGACGGCCTCGACGTTACGTCCCTCAGACCAGCGAACCTGACCGATCGGGTAGTCGACGCCCCATTCCTCATACGACCGTTCGTAGCGTCCGGGACCATAGGAGCGCGCCAGTCGGATCGTGATCTCCTTCTCGTACAAGGGCGTGCGCTCGAGTTCCATGCCGACGTCTCCGACGACGACCAAGGTCCCGCGGTCCCGAAGGATCTCGACCGACCGAGCGATCGGCTCGGAGGATGGAGTCGCTGCGGTGAGCAGCACCGCGTCGACCCCGTGCCCACGACTCCAGTCGAGGACGGCAGCGGTGGTGTCCGCGCCGGTGTCGACATGGGCGGCGTGCCCTTCGCTCTTCACCTGCTCGACCGGCCACTCGGAGACGTCGAGCCCGACCACGTCGATTCCGGCTGCGGATGCGAGACGGACAGTCAAGCGGCCCACGAGCCCAAGACCGATGACGGCCACGCGTCCGCCGACCTGGACGTCGGCCTGACGTAACCCCTGCAACGCAATGGCTGCGACGGTCGAGAAGGCCGCTGCCTCATCGGACACCCCGTCCGGAATCGGCACGCAGAGGTTCGCCGCGACCACTTGGAACTCGCCGTGGCCTGCTCCCCCGGTTGCGACCCTCATTCCCGGACGAATGCCCGCGACGTGCTCACCCACTTCGACTGCGACCCCGGCGGCCGAGTATCCCAGCGGCATGTCCTCGTCGAGGCGGGTCCGCACGGCCTTCATCGTGGACCGGATACCGTCAGCTCTGGCTCGCTGAACGACCTGTTTCACGAGATCAGGACGAGCCTTCGCCTTTCCGAACAGACTCGCCTTCGCGAGGTTTCGGACGGCTCGCTCAGTTCCCGCGGAGACGACCGAGCGGGTGGTCCGGACGAGCACCTCGGTCGGCCCGATCACCGGGGTGGGGATCTCGACCAACTTCAGATCGCCACTCTTGACCGATTGGATGACTTGACGCACGTGCACTCCAGAACAGCGTTGGCTACTCGACGCGCCGAGTCTGGCAGCCCATCCGGGGTGTTGAAGCCCTGGTCCGGCCCCGTAGGCCGTTTGGGTAGCGTGCCGACGATGGAGGAACGAATCCTGCTCTCACCTCCGCACGTGACGGAGCGAGACCGCCAAGCACTCATCGATGCGTTCGATTCGGGCTGGGTCGCTCCCGCCGGCCCGGAGATCGACGCCTTCGAGCGCGAGCTGGCGGAATTCTGTGACGTGGAAGCCGTCGTCGCGCTGTCCAGCGGCACCGCAGCGCTGCAGCTCGCGCTCCAGTTGGCGGGCGTCGAGCGCGGCGATCATGTGCTGTGCCAGTCGTTCACCTTCATTGCGACGGCAAATGCAGCACTCGCAGCCGGCGCGGTACCTGTGTTCATCGACAGCGAGTCGGCGACCTGGAACCTGGACCCCGAACTGGTCGCTGAGGAGCTGGCATTCCGGGCCAGGAACGGCGATCGGGTCGGTGCGGTCGTCGCAGTCGATCTCTACGGCCGATGCGCAGACTACGACCGACTGGCAACGGTCTGCGACGACTTCAGCGTGCCGTTGGTCGAGGACGCCGCAGAGTCGCTCGGGTCTCGGGGCCACGACCGACCTGCCGGTGGCTACGGGCAGTTCGGCGTGCTCTCCTTCAACGGGAACAAGATCATCACGACCTCCGGCGGCGGGGCGTTGCTGTGTCATGACCATGCATCGGCCGACCGAGCTCGCTATCTGGCCACCCAGGCCCGACAGACGGCGCCTCACTACGAGCACACTGAGTCCGGGTACAACTTTCGACTCTCGAATCTGCTGGCTGGCATGGGTCGCTCACAGTTGGCCCAGCTTCCCGATCGTGTCGACCGTCGGCGCCAGATCAGGCACCGATACGCCGAGGGATTGGCGGACCTGGAGCGGGTGTCCGTGTTTCGACCGCAGGATCCATCGGACAACGCGTGGTTGACCTGCATCGAACTCACCGACATCGATCGTGAGAAGGTGCGGCTAGAGCTGGACCAATCGGAAATCGAGTCTCGACCGCTGTGGAAGCCCATGCACCTCCAGCCGGTGTTTTCCGACAATGCCAATCGCGTCAATGGGACCAGCGAAGCACTCTTTGGCCGGGGGCTCTGCCTGCCGTCCGGGTCGGTGATGTCCGACGACGACGTCGAGCGAGTCATCGACGCGTTGCGCCGCGCTGTCGCTTGAGCAGGGCCATGCCGGCGCCAGAGTTCATTCGACGCCGAGCGCAACTCGTTCACGCTGTCGTTCACTCGATGGGCACGCGCGGGATCGGACGTCGACTCAACTACGTGGCTTTGAAACGCCTGGGGAGATTGCCCACGCAGCCGGACGAGACAAGGCCCACCTACCCGATCCGGCACGACTGGTCTGTTCCGACCGGCGCTGTCGAGCGATGGTGGTCGAAGCAGCCCGTCGCCGCTCGGACCGCCGCGTTGGAACGGGTCGATGGGCTCACGTGCGGTGAGATCCCGATCTTCGGGCGTACCCGAAGCGACACATGGCCACCGGTCTGGCGCCCGTCCGGTGACGTGCTGCCGTGGACCTCTTACGTCGACCACGGCGAGGCAGACATCAAGGATGTGTGGGAACCATCGAGATTTGGCTTGGTCGGTCCGATTCTCCGAGGGTCGGGTGCCGACCCACAGCTGGATGGCGTCGCCTTGCTCACGACCGCTGTCGAGAGCTGGACGAATGCGAACCCGCCATTCTTGGGTCCGAACTGGATGTGTGGCCAGGAATCCTCGCTCCGGATGCTCAGCATTCTGCTCGGGGTGGGCGCGTTGGGCGGTGCGGCAGCACTGTCCCCCTCCGACCGATCGAGGGTCGAACTCCTGGTCAGTCACACCGTCGAGCGGGTGTTGCCCACGATGGGCTACGCGCTCTCGCAACGAAACAACCACGCAATATCAGAGGCGACATTCCTATTGATCGCGTCGATGCTGCGACAACGAGCCGGCGACGCCGTCGACGTTCGCCGGAAAGCGTCTGCCGCTTTGCGCGAAGCGGTGAACGACCAGTTCGCAGACGACGGCAGCTACGCCCAGTATTCGTTCACTTACCAACGACTCGCCCTCCAGACGCTGTTGATGCTCGATCTCGTCTGTCGCCAGTTCGACGTGCTCCCACCCGTCGATCTCGAGCCGCTCTTCGATCGAAGCCTCCAGCTGTTGGAGCGTGTGATCGATCCCATGACTGGAGCGATGCCAAACGCTGGAGGGAATG
>JAPKDO010000235.1 GCA_028822535.1 Acidimicrobiales bacterium | reverse complement strand
GCGTCGGCTCCGGACGATCCGACGCCACAATCGCCGCATGACCAACGCAGCGACGTCCAGTCCCTCGGTCGGATCGGACCGACTCCTCGACCAACGCATCGTCGTGCTCGGCGAGGCGGTCGAGGACGAGAGCGCCAACCGGATCGTCTCCCAACTGCTGGCACTGTCCGCAGACGATCCCGAGAGCGACATCTGCCTCTACATCAACTCCCCCGGCGGGTCGGTCATCGCCGGCCTCGCGATCTACGACACCATGCAGCTCATCCCCAACGATGTCGCGACCGTCGCGGTCGGCTTCGCCGCGAGCATGGGACAGATCCTCCTGTGCGCGGGCGCCCCGGGGAAGCGTCATGCCTTCCCGAGCGCGCAGGTGGTGATGCACGAGGGGTCGGCCGGACTCGGCGGTGCCGCCGCCGACGTCGAGATCCAGGCGGAGAACCTTCAGGCCACGCTCGACCGGATGCGAGGCATCATCGCCAAACACACCGGCCACGACATCGACGACGTCATCCGGGACGTCGGCCGAGACCGATGGTTCGACGCCGAAGAAGCGTTGGCCTACGGGTTCGTCGATCGCATCGTGACGTCCATCGACGAGATCGTTCCCGCCCGCCCGACCCGACGCATCGGACTGCGGGGTTCGGCATGAGCAGCTACACGATCCCCAGCGTGATCGAGTCGACGCCGAAGGGCGAACGGGTCTCCGACATCTTCAGTCGCCTGTTGTCCGAGCGGATCATCTTCGTGGGGACGCCGATCGACGACGGCGTGGCCAACGTCGTGATCGCGCAGATGCTGCACCTGGCCGCCGGCTCGCCGGCGGAGATCCAGCTCTACCTCAACTCGCCCGGCGGCTCCTTCAGCGCGGTGATGGCCATCTACGACACGATGCAGTTCGTCTCACCCGACGTCGCCACCCTCTGTGTCGGACAAGCAGCGTCGACCTCGGCCATCCTGCTCGCGGCTGGAACACCCGGGAAGCGGTCGATGCTCCCCCACGCTCGCGCCGTGCTCCAACAGCCCCACAGCGAAGGGAGTCGCGGTTCGATCAGCGACCTCGCCCTCGAGGCCGCGGAGGTGGCCAGGATCCGCGATCAAGCGGAGGGGTTGCTCGCACGACACACCGGTCGGCCCGCCGAGCAGGTCCGTGCCGACATCGACCGTGCGCTCGTACTCACCGGCAGCGAGGCCGTTCGCTACGGCATCGTCGACGCCGTGATCGAGTCCGACTCAGGCGGCCAGCATGCGCGGACCGCTGCTGCGCTGCGGCCCGACTCGTAGTCGCCGAGCCGCACGCTCGAGCACCTCGTCCAACTCGAGACCCAAGGCGGTGTGGACCGCATGGAGCAGGTCCGACGACACATCCTTGCGACCGCGCTCGACCTCGGACAGGTACGGCAAGGACACGGCCGCGTCCTCGGCCACGTCGGCCAATGTGCGGTCCTGGCGCTGACGTTCGTCGCGCAGGACCTCTCCGACGACGTCGCGGAACCCGACCTGGCGTCGTTCGCTCGGGAACGGAACGACGTCGGCCCACGTCTCGGACTCGGCTGCACCATCGTTCGCCATGCAGAGACGGTAACCAACCGCGCTGGATCCTGCTCGCACCGCTCGAGAAGGAACCGGCGAGTTGGCACGCTCGTGAGAGAGCGGGAGTAGGTGTGAGGAGTTCGGTGGAACGATCCGGCCGTCGGAGACGTCGTTGAGGCTGATGGGCACGACCGTGAACATGACTGGCTTGCGAGCGGCGTCCGACGAGGCGCCCGCGGCTGGCCATGTCGACGACGTCGCGGTGGCGGAGCTGTTCCGGACGGAGTACGAGCCGATGCTGCGCTTGGCGTTCGTGATGCTTCGGTCCGACGCGCAGGCCCAAGATGTGGTCCACGATTCGATGGCCAAGCTCATCGAACGGTGGGCCACGGTCGAGAATCCCGGCGCGTACCTGCGCACGATCGTCGTGAACAGGAGCCGGGACTTGCTGCGGTGGCGTCGACGTTGGTCGTGGAAGCCGTTGCCGGAGATCGCGTCAGACGACGCCGACGTCGACTTCGTGACCGACCTGCTCGATGGGTTGTCGCCGACCCGGCGGGCGATCGTCGTCCTTCGGTTCTACGAGCAGTGCACCATTCCCGAGATCGCCGAGTTGCTGCGCATGCGCGAGGGGACCGTCAAGTCCCAGCTGCACCGCAGCCTCCATTCCCTGCGAGAGGAGATCGAGTCATGACATCGACCACCGAGGACAGGATCCAGCGAGGACTTCAGGGTGTCGGGCGCGCGGCCGAGACCCCTGCCGAGCCCCACGAACTGGTCCGGGAGCGCATCGATCGACGTCGGCGTCGTCGACATGCCCGCAACGGGATGCTCGCCGGCGTGACGTGTCTCGGGCTGGTCGCTGCCGGTGTCGTGGCCACCCGGGACGACACGACGACTGTCACGAGCGCGAACACGCCCGATGTCGAGTCGCCGGCCGTCGAGACCCCGGCGGTCGACGCCGAGGGACCCGCTCCTTCGGAAGGCTTCCCCAAGGTGTCCATCGACCTCGCCGGTCTCGACCTGACGCAGGCGTCGGCGCGCACCGAGGCATCGGCGCCCGGCACGGTCGAGCCCGCGCACGTCCAGGTGTTCCGCCCGGCTGGCACCGTGTGGGCGCTGCCGTTCGTCGAGGTCCTGACCGGCACCGAGGCGAACATGGGGATCGGGCGCGGGAACCCTGCCGCAACCATCGTCGACGTGAACGGGGCCGATGGCCACCTCGCTTCGGAGCAGGACACGACGATGCTGGGGTGGGACTTGCCGGACGGAACACAGACGCTCGTCATCGCTCGTGGAATCGAACCCGACGCCGTGATCGACCTTGCTCGTTCGATGGAGAAGCGCTCCGACGCACCCGGGTGGGACGTGACGCAGATCGAGACACTCGGTCTCGCCCCCAGCGTCGACGGATCTCCTCGTTTCCCCGAAGGTCAACTCGCGTTCCACAACCTGCAGTTCGAGGGATCGGGCGGTGAGGTCGAGCTCAACGCGTCGACGGCGTCGGCGGCCAGCCACGAGAGTCGCGTCGTCGACTACCTCACCGCCGGCGACATCGAGGTCGACAACACCACCGTGCTCGGTCACCCGGCCGTGGTCGCACGCGGAATATACGACGCACGGATCCTCTGGTACGACGCTGGACGCGAGGCATCGACCTATCTGATCGTCACCGGCGAGCTCCAGACTCGGATCGACGACATCGTGGACTCGATCGTCGAACTCGACGACTCCCGGTGGGCGGACCTCCTCGAACGAGCAAACGGGTCGAACACCGACGACGCGACCACCGGTCCTTCGACCACGATCGCACCGCCGAGCAAGGAGGCGACCGACGCGGTCGAAGCAGCGATCATCGAACTCCTGCCCGCCTACACGAATGCAACGGAGCTCACCCGCTCGCCGGGCGTGTTCCGCATCAGAGTGACCGATCTCGACGACTCGTCGTTCACGCTCGACGTCTACGCCCCGGACCGGTTCGATGCTTCCGAGATGGAACAGCTCGACCCACTGCCCGACACGACGTCGGGTCGGGCCTGGCTCGGCGCCGATGACAGCGACTTGCGGTCCGTCTACCTGCTCGGTGACGCCGGCCTCGCGATCCGCGTTGAATCTTCCGGCCGAGATGGCGCTGCTCTGCGCTCGATCGAAGAACTGACCGACCTCGCCGACAAGCTCGCCTCGAGCTCAGCCGTCTCCGACCTGCGATCGGAGATCGGCGAGTGAGCACCGACCTCATGTGAGGTCGGAACCCCCGACCAGCATGCAGGATCAGCGAGGTGGACCCGACTCGTTCCAGCTGCGCAGAGCCTCGAACGGATAGAGCCCGGTTCGGTGGCCGTCGTTCCAGGTGATCTGCAGCGCATAGGCACCGTGGATCTGCGCGTCGGTGATCCGCAACGGATTCGGAGCGCCGGGACCCGGCCACCCTTGTTCCCCGCGCTCTCGCAGCGTGCGACACGTCGCGCACGGACATCCCAGGCGCAGCTCCATGAGCCCGATCCGAGCGACGTGGTCATCGGCGAACCGAATCGTCACGCCCTCGTCACGCTTGACCTCGAGATCCACGGGTTCGTTGCTCTCGTCCACCACCCCAGGGTGCCTGATCCCCTGGGGCGGTGGACCACCTCCGCCAGAGGGCGTTGACCGCTCGGCTCAGATCTCTCGTGGCCATTGGGCCTCGAGATCGCGGTCGGCGTATGGTTCCGACGCCGACGAAGCAGCGAAGTCCGGTGAGATTCCGGCGCTGTCCCGCAACTGTGATGCCCTTCGGGGCTAGTCAGGTCGCCTGCTCGTCGGCTCGAATCAGGCTCTCGAGGAAGGGCTGTTCGTGCGGTCCGATCCTGGATCGCGGGACACGACATCCTCGACCGACAGGAGGATGTATGACCCGAACGACCATGCGATCGGCCGCAGTGCTGCTCACCATCGCCCTCGCCCTCGCCGGATGCGGCGACGACAACAGCGTGGAGCTGTCAGATACGGCGTCCAATGGATCGACGTCGACGACCTCGTCGATCCCCGAACCGGCTTTTCCCGTGACCGTGACGGCCGACAACGGCGATGTCTCGATCGCCGTGAAGCCGACGACGATCGTTTCGTTGTCTCCTTCGATCACCGAGATGCTCTACGCCGTCGGAGCCAGCGACCAGGTGGCCGCGGTGGACGCGTCGTCGAACTTCCCGGCTGATGCCCCCGTCACCGACCTGAGCGGCTTCCGTCCCAACGTCGAGGCGATCGGTGCGTTGGCTCCGGATCTGGTGTTCCTCGCCCGCGACCGTGACGACGTCGTCGCCACCCTCGAGGATGTGGGACTAACCGTCGTGCTCCTCGAGGCGCCCGAGTCGCTGGTGGAGGTGTACGACCAGATCGAGACCGTCGCTGCGGCCACCGGCCATGCCGATGCCGGTGCCCAGGTCGCGGGCGACGTCGAGTCCGGCATCAACGCGCTGTTGGCCGACGTCACCGAACGCGGTGAACCACTCACGTATTTCTACGAGTTGACCAGCGATTACAACACGCTGACCTCCGACACCTTCGTCGGCTCCTTGCTCTCGTTGGCAGGACTCGAGAACATCGCCGACGGAGTCGCCCCGGGAGCGGGCAGCTACCCCCAGCTGACCGCCGAGTACGTGCTCGACACCAACCCGGACGTGGTCTTCATCGCGCATGCCGACGGGTCTGTTCCCACGGACGACGAGCTGGCTGCGCGCGCGGGTTGGGCTGAACTGACCGCCGTCGTCGAGGGCCACATCGTGGCGCTGGATCCCGACATCGCATCGCGCTGGGGTCCGCGCATCGTCGAACTGCTCGACGCCGTACTCGAGGCAACGGCGGGGATCGGCTGACCGTTGGACGGTGCGGTCAGGTCGGACGGCGTTGTGCCGCGGCGCCATCCGACGCGGCCGCCCCTCTGGTGGCTTGCGATGTCGCTCGTCATCGCCGGAGCCGCAGTGGTGGTGTCTGTGTCCGTCGGCCCGATCGGCGTCTCGCCGATCGAGGCGTTGCGGGTGGTCGTGAACCGACTACCCGGGGTCGGCATCGATCACGGTCTCGACCCGACCCAGGCAGCGATCATCTCGGAGGTCCGCCTCCCTCGCGTCCTGCTCGCCGCCGTGGTCGGTTCGGTACTGGCGACAGCCGGCGGCGCCTATCAGGCGACGTTCCGAAACCCTCTGGCTGACCCATTCCTGCTCGGCGCCGCCGCGGGCGCTGGGCTCGGGGTGACGGTGGCGCTGACCGGAGCCGGCGCCGAACTGGGGGACTCCGGGGCCGGAGTGACCGCAGCCGCGTTCGCCGGAGCGATGGTCGCTGTGGCCCTCACGTACGGTCTCGGAGCGAGTGCCGGCGAACGGTCAGGGGCATCATTGATCCTGGCTGGCGTCGCGGTGGCTGCGTTGTTGAGTGCACTCCAGAACCTCCTCCTTCAACAGGACGATGAATCGATCCGTGACGTGTACGCCTGGCTGCTGGGCCGGTTCAACGTCGCGGGGTGGGACGAGGTCCGTCTTGTGATCCCGTCCGCGTTCGCCACCTTGACCGTGCTGGTGTTGGCCGGACGCCGTCTCGACCTCCTCGCGCTTGGCGACGAGCCGCTGCCGCCGGTGCGCG
>JAPKDO010000234.1 GCA_028822535.1 Acidimicrobiales bacterium | reverse complement strand
GGCCAACACCGCCAGGCACATGGCGGCGCCGGCGACGACGTCGGCGCACACGGCTGCGCCGCTGTCGTCGCCACGGAACCACCGATCGATGGCAGGGCCGACCACAGAGAGGAGAGCGGCGGCGACGCCGGCGACGATCGCCGGTTCGCTACGGACCGATCCGAGCCGGAGTGCGTCGATGACCAAGCCACCGATCCCGGAGGTGAGGGTTGCGGCGACCCACAGCGAGGCGGACGACGACGATGCTGCGAGCGAGCGCCAGGCCACCAGTGCGAGCGCCCCGGTGACCAGCGTCGTCGCGACGAGCGCCAACGGGCCAGAGGCGACACTCAACGCGACCAGGATCGACGCGGACGCAGCGAGGGACACGATCCCGACCGCGTCATCCGGCCGGCTCCACAGCCGCCACGTCGCGCCGCCCACGGCGACAGTGAGGAACGCCGCCGCCAGGACGATCGGAGCGCCGACGACGACCGGCACGGACACGAGTCCCACGATCACGACCGCCGACGACACCGCTGTACCCCAGCGCCGGCCCTGGAGGATGCCGGCCATGCCCACCAGGGCAACGGAGGCGAGTTGCGCCACCGTCGTCCCGGAGGGCAGATCGTCGGCGCCGATCGACGGCGAAGCCAACAGGTGGTCGGCGAGCGACGTGTCGATGCCGGTCTCAGCCGGGGCAACGGCAACCTCCGCGAGGGCCACGCCGACAGATGCGAGCGACGCGAGGGGTATCAGGGCCAGCGCAGCGACGCCGACGGCGGCGGCCGCCAGCGGCGCTGACCACGGTCGCCGCTGATCGACCAGCGCCAACGCAGCGCAGCCGACCGCCAGGACCCCACCGGTCGCCATGAGCGCTGTGGCGATCTCCGCGTCGTCGAGGTGGACAACGGACGTCGACGCCGCAGCGAAGACCGCTCCGACGGCCAGAACGAGTACGCCCGCCCGGACGTTCCGGCCCCAACGAGCGACCACGGCTCCGACGACCGACACCGCAGCGAGCGAGAGGAATGTCGCCACCGCCGAGATCGAGACTGGCTCGGGCCCGACCCATGGCGCGGCCAGACCGAGGAACGTTGCCGTCACCACCGCCCCGGCGGCACAGATCGATGCACCGACCTGCGATGCATTCCGGATCGCATGGCCGAGCGCCGATCCGAGTCGACCGCCGACCGCCTCGCCGGCGGCGAGGCCGAGTGCGCACTGGCCGACGAACGTCGCAGCGACCCACGACGGCGTCCCGAGACCGGTGGCGAGCAGAGCCCCGGGAACGAACGCCAGGATCGTGCCCCCCGCGGCCGGCGAACGGAGCCTGGTCGGAATCGACACGATGACCGAGCCGGATGCGAGGACCGTGAGGACCGCGATGCCGCCGAGGGGCGCCGACCACGGCTCGTCGACGAGGTCGAGCACGGCATCGCCGGACGCGATCCCCACGGCCAGAAACCACGACACCGCGGCACCGGCCGCGAGGATCGGCCGCTCGAGCGACACCGTTCCGACGGCCGACAACACGACGGCAGCGAGAAGCGCTTGCCCGCCGAGTGCCCAGGCCGCGGCGACGGGCGCCGCCGCGGAAGCCGTGAGCAGAGGGATCGGCACGAACGCCGCAGCGACGCCAGCAGCGGCGAGACCGCGGAGACCGACGCGCCGGCCGACGACGGTTCCGGCCGTGGCGACGACGGCGAGACCGATCGACCACGACGAGCGGGACGAGACGACGCCGTCGAGGGCGCTCCGGACCACCTGGACGTCAGCGAGGCCGAGTACGAAGGACACGACGCCGAGCGACTCGGCCGTCGCCCCCAACGAGCGCCGACGACACGTGACCGCGGCACCGAGCACTGCGCCGGTGGCGGCGAGGAGCAGGCCACCCTGTGCCCAGGCAGCGAGCGCGGACCAGGTGACCGCGGCGAACACGACGACAGCGGCGACGAGGCTCAGCCCACCCAGGCCGACGAGGATCTCCGCCGTGGACCAACGCGACGGACCCCGCCCCCCGCCGGCTGTCGACGACTTCAGGGGCGGCGGCGGGGGCAGTGCGGATCGGTCCGGCGGAGGCGGGACGGGCATCGGCCCGGCAAGGAGACGATCGACGATCACACCGCGGACCACGGCGAGGCGATGCAGCTCGTGATCCACCTGGCCGAGCTCGATCGCTTCGTCCCGGTGTAGGTCGGCGCCACAACCACGGCACGGGATGGCCGCGAGGCGAACGTCGCACACGGGACACACCTCCGGCGACGGCGACGGGAAGGTCAGGGTCCTCGGCATGTCCCCACGATCCGCCGAACGGTGGCGACGGGCGACCCGGCGGAACCCCCAAGGGAGTCTGGGGGATTCCCCAGGCCCCCGGATCAGGCGCCCGGATCAGTCGAGCGAGGCGCGCACCGTCGCCCAGTCGGGGTGACGGCGAGCGGCGTCGAGGTCCGGCTCTCCGTCCAGGAGCTTGGGAGCGGCGAAACCGGAGGCAACGGCACGTCGGATCCATGCGATCGACCGGTCGGCGTCGCCGGCGCGTGCCCACGAGCAGGCCGTGTCGAACGCGGTCTGCGCGTTCGATCCCGACACCGGGAACAGCACCTCGCCGACGGCGGCAGCATGGTCGAACCGGTCTGCATAGTGGAGGTGGGTCTGCAGGCTGCCGCCCGCCTCGAGGCCCGCGGCACCCTGTCCGGCGAGGCTGCGGGCGAGCATCACGGCGTTGCCGGTGTCGGCAGCGATGGTCGCCGGGACGAGGTTCGACGGGCCGGACGGGTTGGCGAGGTAGGCCGCGACCAGCGCGTCGAGCCCTTCTCCTGAGGCGACCGCGATGGTCGGCGCCACGAACGGTCCGACCGGACCCGTGGAACGCTGGAGCACGCGGCGCGCGCCGGATGCATCGTTGCGACGCAGCAGGTTCCAGGCGAACGACTCGGCAGCGGCGGGGTCGACGCCACCGGGGATGTCGGAGACGGTCGACTCCGACGATCGTGTCGGCGGTCCCGTCGGGCGACCGGCCCGGCGAGCCGGTGGCGGCGAGGTACGACGCCCACGAGGGGACGGACCGCCGAGGCCGAGCCCTTCGACGTCGAAGGCCGATCCTGCGCTCGCCCCCTGCGATGCGCGGCGGTATTCGGAGAAGTTGATGAACGCGAGGAAGGCCGCGAACAGGGCCGCGTACCGCAGGCCCTCGTCCGAGTAGAAGTACGCCCAGACCGCGGCTGCCCCGCCGACGGCGATCGACAGGATCCGGGCCTTCTGGATGCCGATGAGTTCGGTCATCACGTTGCCGCCATCGAGCGGACGGATCGGCAGGAGGTTCGCGATCGACCACCAGATGTTGACGTAGACGGCGAAGTAGATGACCGGCCACAAGCCGAACCCACGGCCGCTGGTGAAGTAGTCGAGCTGCAACTCGAAGCCGTAGTCGCTGTCGCGGATCAACATCGCGGGGATGCCGAGCAGGATCAGCGCGGTCAGGGGGCCTGCGAGCGACACGAGGATGCTCTGCGTCTTGGTGAGACGCCGCTGCGACACGGTGACACCACCGAACCCGTGCAGCACGATGCTCGACTGTTGGCCGTAGACCTTGAGTGCGACCGCATGCCCGAGTTCGTGGACCAGGATCGAGACCAGGACGACGGCGACCCAGGTGATGATGAGGCGCGCGTCCTGCAGGTTGAACGCGAAGAAGACGGTGACGATCCAGAAGACCGGCTCGATGCGCACGGGGATGCCGGCGACGCGGAAGTGGGGCTTGGCCGACATCGTCTCGACTCTACGGTGCGGTCCGTGCTCCGTAGGATCGACCTCGTGACCACGCCGTCCGCGCTTCCCGATGCCGACCACCTCCCCGAGGGGGACGAGAAGGCCGCCGCCGTCCGGGCGATGTTCGACACGATCGCGCCCCGCTACGACCTGGTGAACCGGATCATGACGTTCCGGCTCGACGTGGGCTGGCGGCGCCGGGCCATCGGCGCGCTCGACCTCGGGTCGCGATCGGTGGTGTTGGATCTTGCGTGTGGCACGGGCGACATGTGTCGGGACCTCACCGATGCCGGTCT
Organism: Acidimicrobiales bacterium; assembly: GCA_028822535.1. Lineage (GTDB taxonomy): Bacteria > Actinomycetota > Acidimicrobiia > Acidimicrobiales > Salinilacustritrichaceae > Salinilacustrithrix. Next base: position 2,096 of record JAPKDO010000234.1, on the reverse strand, counting down.
CCGCCCGATCGGCGCCGACCTGTCGTTCGGCATGTTGGCCGCGGCCAGGACCGACGCTCCGCTCGTCCACGCCGACGGGCTCGTGTTGCCGTTCCCCGACGAGTCGATCGACGGTGTGACCTGCGGCTTCGCGCTCCGGAACTTCGTCGCGCTCGAACCGCTCTTCGCGGAGTTGGCCCGCGTGCTCCGACCCGGGGGCCGGATCTCGCTCCTCGACGTGGCCGAACCCCCCAACAAGATCCTGCAGTGGGGACACTCGTTGTACTTCGGCAAGGTGGTGCCGGTGATCGGCGGACTGCTGTCGAACAAGGCTGCCTACCGCTACCTCCCCAAGTCGGTGGCGTACCTGCCTGAGCCCGTCGAAGTGCGTCGCCTGATCGTCGACGCCGGGTTCATCGACGTCGAGCGGACCCTCCTGACGCAGGGCATCAGCCAGCTCTACACCGGGACCCGCGTCCGGTGACGTCCGTCCGCACGGTTCGGCTCGACGCCGACATCGACCTGTTGGATGTCGCCGGCGCCGACGGCGTGGTCTTCGAGAATGGCTCCGATGGCTTGGCCGGCCGAGGCGAGGCGCTCCGGATCGAGGTCCCGAACACGAGCCCGGACGGGCTCGCGGTCGTGACCGACGCACTCGCGCAGATCGACGTCGAAGACGAGATCGCACGACCGGGCACCGGCGCGGTGGCCTTTGCCGCCATCCCGTTCGCCTCCGACGCACCCGCAGCGTTCGTCGTACCTCGGATCACCGTCGGACGAGCCGCGGACGGCACTCGTTGGGTGACCCGTGCCGACGGCGCCACCGACGACGTGGCCGCACCGGTCGTGGACGAACCCCGGGCGCGACATTTCGAAGTCGAGGCGGTCCAAGACCCCGATCAGTGGATGGACGCGGTGCGGCTCGCGACCAAGCACATTGCAGATGGCGATTTCGACAAGGTGGTGTTGGCCCGCGAGCTGCTCGTCACCGCCGACGCACCGATCTCGCGAAGCGGTCTGCTCCGCCGACTGCGTCGGAGCTTTCCGGGATGCTTCAGCTTCGCCATCGACTCGATGGTCGGCGCGTCGCCAGAACTTCTCGTGTCCCGATCCGGCGACATGGTCCACGCCCACCCGATGGCCGGCACCGCCCCGCGCGGCGGCGACCCAACCGCCGACGCCCGGCTCGCCGCGAGCCTCCTGGCGTCCGCCAAGGACCGGGCCGAGCATCAGATCACGATCGACATGGTGTGGGAGACGCTCCTCCCCTACTGCTCCTATGTCGACTCGGAGCCGGAACCGTCGGTCGTCGCCGTTGCGAACGTGCAGCACCTCGCCTCACTGGTCGAGGGTCGCCTGTCGCAACCGGCGGCGTCGGTTCTCGAACTGGTCAGCGCGCTCCATCCGACCCCCGCCGTGTCCGGGTGGCCGCTCGACGCGGCGCTCCGTCACCTCGCCGCCCATGAGGACCTCGACCGCGACCGTTACGCCGGCGCGGTCGGCTGGGTCGATGCCGGTGGAAACGGAACGTTCGCCGTGGGCATCCGCTCGGCCATCCTCCAAGGAACGACCGCCCGGTTGTTCGCCGGCGTCGGGGTCGTGTCGGACTCCGATCCTGCGGCGGAACTCGCGGAGACCGACGCCAAGTTCCAGGCGGTGCTCTCGGCGATCCTGCGTCCCTGAGACCGGATCTACGCGGTCACCGCAGCCGCGACCGCGACGTCGAGACGCCCGTGGAGTTCGACGTTCGCGTCCCGGTCGGTGCGGACCACGCAGACCCGGACGCCTGGCTTCCAGTCGAGCGCCTCGGCGACATCGATCTCGGACGCCTCGACGCCATGCGCCCTCGCCACCGCGACCAGGTCGAGGCCGTGCGGTGTCCCGAAGAGCCGCTCGAAGCGATCGGCGTCGAGCGACGTCCGCTGGGGCAGGAACGAGAAGATCCCGCCGCCGTCGTTGTCGAGCACGACGATCGTGAGGTCGACACCACGGTCGGCGAGACCGAGCAGACCGTTGCTGTCGTGCAGGAACGCGACGTCGCCGATCAACAGCGTGGTCTTCGCCCCGGTCAACGCGACGCCGACAGCCGTGGAGACCACGCCGTCGATGCCGTTGGC
>JAPKDO010000233.1 GCA_028822535.1 Acidimicrobiales bacterium | reverse complement strand
CCGGCTGTCGAATCTCCTCGATGACGAGCCGGGAGAGATCGCCGTGGTCGTGGCCGACATCGACGGCTTCGGGGTGATCAACGATTCGTTCGGACACGACGCCGGCGACCACGTCCTGCGTCACGTCGCCGACCGACTCCGCTCCATCGAACCGAGCCCGCACACCGTGGCCAGGCTGGCCGGCGACGAGTTCGTGCTCCTCTTCCGAGGCATCGACCACCCATCGTCCGCACAGGCGGCGGGTGAATCCACGAGGGCCGCGCTCGATGCCCCGCTGTCCGGCCTCGCAGGATCGGTGCGCGTCACGGTCGGGCTCTGTGCGGGCGTCACCATCGCCGGTCACCGCACCGAGGCGCCCGAGGCGCTGCGCAACGCCCAGACCGCGCTCCACCGAGCGAAATCCTCTGGTCCCGGCAACGTGCGCCTGTTCGACCAGGCGATGCGCGACGCAGCCGCCGGCCGACTGGGCCTCGAACAAGAGCTCCGCGAAGCCATCGAACAGCAACACCTCTCACTCGACTACCAGATCGGGGTCGACGCCCAGACCGGCGTGATGGTCGGTGCGGAGGCGCTGGTCCGGTGGGAACATCCGAGCGGGAGACGCATGCCCGACGAGTTCATCTCGCTCGCCGAGGAGACCGGGCTCATCGTGCCGCTCGGCCGGGCGGTCATGCGGACCGCCGTCCGCCAAGCAGCAGCGTGGCGCGGATCGGGTGACCTCCCCGACCGCTTCCGGGTCTCGATCAACGTGTCGGCACGTCAGGTCGACGACCCGGACCGGTTGTTGTACGACCTGGTCCAGGATCTGGGCGTTCACCCCTCCGCCGCCGGCGGCATCGCCATCGAACTGACCGAGACGGTCGTGGCCGAGAACCCGCGCGTGCCGTACCTGCTCGACGAGTGTCGGGCACTCGGGGTGGCCGTGCTCCTCGACGACTTCGGGACCGGGTACTCGTCGTTCGCCGCGCTCCGGAACTACCCGGTGGATTACATCAAGATCGACCGGTCCTTCGTCAACCACGTCGCCAACGGTGGGCGCGACACCGCGATGGTCCGGGCGATGATCGAGATGGCGAATGCGCTCGGGATCGGCGTGATCGCCGAGGGAGTGGAGACCATCGCGCAGCGCGATGCATTGGTCACGCTCGGGTGCGACGTCATCCAGGGACACCTCATCCACCGACCCAGCTCGCCCCCCGCCGTCACCGCGCTCCTGCGCGGCGGACACGTCCTCGACTGAGCAACCTATGACGGCGAAGTCAAGGGGCCGTTTCCCGGGTGTGTGGGCGCGTGGCGTCGTCCGGCGGGGGGGGCCGGGTCGTTGATGGATTCGGTGTGTAGCTGTGGTGGTGGTGCGGCTGGCCTCGTTGGCGGGTGCCTGCGCTCACTCTCCGTGCTCGACCTAGCGAACAACCGGGTTCTTCCCAACAGCCCTCATCCGAGCTCGGTTGGAGAGTGGGCGGGGCGCCCCTGCTCAGTTTCGGGTTCTTCCCAAGGGCCAAACGGGTTCGCCCCGCCCGAGGTCAGTGTCGCGTCATGCGGCGGCGGCGGTCACCTCCTGGCCAGTGGTGCCGGCCGCGATGGCCGGATCCCAGGCGATGCGGCGGGTGACGACGATGTAGAGCTGGCGGAGCAGGGCGCTGGCGATCGCGGCGCGGGCTTGACCGTCGCGCAGCGGGTTGTCGGCTCGGGTGCGCAGGTGTTGGTAGCGCGCGGCATAGACGGCGTTGTGGGGCAAGGCGCCCCACACGGCGCGCCAGGCCGCGGTGCGCAGAGCGGGCCGGCCCCGTCCGGACACCTTGGTCTGGCCGGCGAAGGTGCCGGACTCATTCGCTCGGGGGCACAGGCCAGCGTGTTTGACCCAGGTGCGGGCGCAGTCGAATCGGGCCGGGTCGCCGGTCTCGGCCAGGATCGCCGCTGCGCCCACAGCCGAGAGTCCGTCGATGGTGCAGACGAGCTCGGTGAGGTCAAGGTCGTCGAGGACGCCGGTCATGCGGGCTTCGACGTCGTCGAGCTCGTCCAGGGCGCGGCGCCAGTCCCGAATCGCGTCGGCGGCGCGCTCCAGGGCGGCGGGACGTTCGCGTTCGACCCCGCCGGGATGGTGGGCGGCGTCCCAGATGGCCCGCAGGATCCGCAGGTTCCGGCGCTTGCCACCCCAGCGGCCCAGCTCAGCGGTGACAGCGGCGGCGAAGGCATCCCAGCCCATGGCAGTGATCTCGGTTGGGTCGCAGGACACGGCCATCGCGGCACGCCACGTCGTGGAGTTCAGCGGGCGGCCTGCGGTCGCCAGCACTGCGGGCCAGACGCACTCGAACAGATCCCGCAGCTGTTGCCGCGCTGCGGTGGCTTCGACGAGCTGGTCGTTACGGCGAGCGCCCAGATGCCGCAGCCGAGACCAGTCACCCTCGAGGGCGTGAGGGATGTAGCAGTGTCGATCGGCGATCCGGCGGGCGATGATCGTCGCGTCCTTGAAGTCGGAGCGGTCCCGGGTGAAGTCCTCCTCTTCGCGACCCCGGTGGACCAGCATCGGGTTCACGCAGACCATCCCGACACCCCGTTCGACGCACACCTGCAGCACCGGCTTCCAGCGATGCCCGGTCGGTTCACAGCCGACCAGGATCCCGGCGAAGCCCGCCTCTTCAGCGATGGGCAGCGCCCAGGTGATGATGTCGTCGATCACCCACGGGTCGCCGTCGAACATCTTGCGGGCCAGCGTGATCGAGTCGTGATCGGTCACGGCCACGGCCTGCTTGGCCGACGCCAGATCGATGCCCACGATCGCCAGGTCCGGGCGCACGATCGAGCGGAGACGGGTCAGCTTGGCGTTGCGGCGGCGGTCACCGCGCGTGAGCCTCGTAGTGTTGGACACTGCATCCTCCTCGGGAGTGGTTGGTCAGCAACCAAGACCCTCGCGAGGGGGATGCAACGCGTGGTGGAGGCTGACTCAACCTCTACCGGGACTTACTAGGGACGCGCCCGGGGGCCAGCGCGGCAGGCACGAATCGGCGCAGTGTGCCCGATGTCATCTGGCCGCCCGGGCACACCCGTGATTCGATGTCCGCCGTCGGTTAACCGCGTTAACACAGCCTGGTCCAGGCGGCGCGGTGGAACAGGGGTCGAACATGTTGGAACGTCTCGCAGGATTCGCCGTGCGTCGCAGACGCGCGGTCCTCGTCGGCGCGGTCGTGCTGTTCGCCGTGGCCGGGTCCATCGGTGGCGACGTCGCGCAGAATCTGTCGTCGGGCGGATTCGAGGACCCGTCGTCCGAGTCGTTCGAGGCTGACCGCCTCCTCCGCGAGCGTTTCGACACCGGCGTCCCCAACCTCGTCCTCGTCGTCACCGCAACCGACGAAGCCGTCGACGGCGACGTCGCTGTCGACGACCCCGCTGCTGCGGCCGCCGGGCAGGCGCTGACCGATCGGGTCGCCGGTGAACCCGGCGTCTCGAACGTGTTGTCGTACTGGTCGCTCGGCAACGCGCCACCGTTGCGCAGCATCGACGGCAACCGAGCCCTCGTGCTCGGACGGATCCTCGGCGACGAGGACGAGGTCGACGACATCATCCACGACCTCGGACCCGAACTCGCGGGCGACTTCCAGGGACTCGACGTCGAGGTGACCGGCTTCGCCCAGGTGTTCGCCGAGGTCGGCGAGACCATCGAGGCCGATATGGTCCGCGCCGAGTTGATCGCCGTGCCGATCACCATGCTGCTCCTGCTGTTCGTGTTCCGTGGCCTGGTCGCTGCCGCGCTCCCCTTGGCGGTGGGTGCCCTGTCGGTGGTGTCGACGTTCGTGGTGCTCGAGACCATCAACGCGTTCACCGACGTCTCGGTGTTCGCGCTGAACCTGACGACCGCCATGGGTCTCGGCTTGTCGATCGACTATTCGCTGTTCGTCGTGAGTCGATTCCGTGAGGAGTTGGCCGAGGGGCACGAGCCCACCGCCGCGGTCATCCGCACCGTTCGCACAGCGGGGCGGACGGTCGCGTTCTCGGCGGGCACGGTCGGCGCATCGTTGCTGGCCCTGCTCGTCTTCCCGATCGCTTTCCTGAAGTCCTTCGCGTACGCCGGCGTGGCGGTCGCCTCCCTGGCGGGCATCTTCTCGGTCACCGTGCTGCCGGCATTGCTGGCCGTGGTCGGCCGTCGGATCGACTCGTTGTCGTTCGGTCGCCGCAAGACGAACGCGAGGGTCGAGGACGGCGCCTGGTACCGGATCGCGAACGGGGTGATGAAGCGTCCGCTCCCGATCGCCACGGCTGTCATCGCGATCCTGTTGGTGCTCGGCATCCCGTTCCTGCGTCTCGAACTCGGACTCCCCGACGACCGGGTGCTCCCGAACGATGCGGCGGCGCGCAGCGCCACCGATGTCATCCGGGCCGAGTTCGACTCGGCCGAGTCGGACGCTGCATCGATCGTCGCGGTCGACATCGGCGATCCCGCCAGCGCCGAGAACGCCGCTGCGATCGACGACTACGCGAGCCGTCTCTCGGCCGTCGACGACGTCGCCCGGGTCGACGCGGCGACGGGCATCTACCTCGATGGCGTGCGGGTTCTCGCACCCAACGAGTTCCTGACCCAGCGCTACGCGCGACCCGACGCCACGTTCCTCTCCGTCGTACCGGAGGTCGAGGGCAACTCGCTCGAGGGTGAGACCTTTGCACGATCCCTACGGGACACCCCCGCTCCCTTCGACGTGCAGGTCACCGGGACCGGCGCCGTCCTCGCCGATGCCAAGGACGGCATCATCGGGTCCGTACCACTCGCGATCGCGATCATCGCGGCCATCACGTTCGCGTTGCTGTTCATGATGTTCGGGTCGGTCGTCGTCCCCCTGAAGGCGCTGGTGCTCAATGTCTTGAGTCTCACCGCCACGTTCGGTGCCATGGTGTGGATCTTCCAGGACGGCAATCTGTCCGGCGTCCTCGACTTCACGGCGGTCGGCAGCACGGACGCCACCATGCCGGTGCTGATGTTCTGCGTCGCCTTCGGCCTGTCGATGGACTACGAGGTCTTCCTCCTGTCGCGGGTCAAGGAGGAGTTCGACCGCACGGGCGACAACCGGGCAGCGGTGGCCATCGGTCTGGAGAAGACCGGCCGTATCGTGACCGCCGCTGCCGTACTCATCGCCGTGGTGTTCCTCGCCTTCGCGACGAGCGACGTGCGCTTCATCAAGTTGTTCGGCCTCGGTCTCGCGCTGGCGGTGCTGATGGATGCGTTCATCATCCGGGGCACGCTGGTCCCGGCGTTCATGGCCATGGCCGACCGTGCGAACTGGTGGGCGCCCGCGCCCCTGCGCCGGTTCCACGACCGATTCGGGGTGTCGGAACACGTCGACCTCGATCCGACGCCGCCCGCACCCCCGTCGGCGCCCGTGCTGGCGCCCGCGTCGGCCACCCGAACGGTGACCGTCTCCGCAGCGAACGGCCAGGCGACGACGCGTCGTCGCCGGACCCGCCCGCTCGTCGCCGCCGGACGCGAAGCCCCGCCGAGGGACCCGCGATGACGCCGCCGCGTCCGCGCTCCGCTCGCGGTGACGGTCCCGCGCTCCGCCACGAGATCCTCGATGCCACCGAAGACCTGCTGATCGAGACCGGGTCCGAGGACGCGGTCTCGATCCGGGCCGTGGCGGGACGCGTCGGCGTCACGCCGCCCGCGATCTATCGTCACTTCCCCGACAAGCAGAGCCTGCTCTTCGAGGTGTGCTCGCTGCAGTTCACGCGTCTCGGCGAGCATCTCGATGCCGTCATGGCGATGGAAGCCGACGCCACCGCACGACTCGAGGCCTGCGGTCGGGCGTACGTCGACTTCGGGTTGGCCCACCCGGAGGCGTACCGGATCATGTTCATGGGACGATCCGACGGGACGCCGGACGCCCATCGCGACGACGTCCTCGCGGCGGCCGGCCCGTTCATGGCACTCGTCGACGTGGTCACCGACGTGGCGGGCGAACTCGGGAGCGAACGGGAGCCGCTGGCCATCGCCACCGTGCTGTGGACGGCGATGCACGGGATCACGTCGCTGCTCATCTCGAAGCCGAACTTCCCGTGGCCGCCGGTGGACGAACTCGTCGCTGAGGTCTGTGCCACCCACCTCAGGGGGACGTTCGGCCAGGAGTAGCCTCGGCCCGGATGGCCGATCCCGACAGGTCCCACGCGTCGGCGACGTCGCGTCG
>JAPKDO010000232.1 GCA_028822535.1 Acidimicrobiales bacterium | reverse complement strand
GGGCATCCGTCGTTCACCTCGGAATCGTCCCCGGGCTTGTCGTCGTTCGTCGCGTTCCCCGACGCGCACTGTGCCGCGCCCTCCGAGAAGGAGCCGACCTGAGCACAGCCGTCGTTGACGAACCCGTCACCGTCGTCGTCGCGCGTGTTCCCCGGGTCGCAGGCGCCGGGCAGGAACGACTCGGCTCCGAGAGCCGCCGCGTCGGCGAAGTCCTCGAGTGCGGATGCGAAGTCGACCAAGTCCTCGAAGCTCTTGCCGATGAGCGGGATGTCGGCGCTGAAGTCACCGGGCACCGACTCCTCGAGCTGTGCCGCCACGAGCTCGATCGCCGCGAGGATGTTGTCGAACAACGCGGTCGACTCGGACTCCGGTGCCTCGACGGCCGCCGGACCTCCCTCGCACCCATCGTCGGCGACGCCATCACCGTCGTCGTCGTCACCGTTTCCACAGCCGGAGAAGTTGAAGATCTCCGAGGCGCCGAGGTCCGACGCATCCACGGTCGCGGAATCGACGAGCGCGGCGGTCGAGAACGCGTTGGCCGGATCCTCGGTGTCGATGCCCGCGTGGACGTCTTCGAGCGGCCCGCTCTCTCCTGCGGTCACGACGATGTCGCCGCCCGCGATCGGGACGCCGTCGAGGTCGGCGCTCACCGGAAGCGTGGCCGAGAATCCGGCGTCGAGAGCGACGTGTCGGTGCCAGCCGTCACCCGACCAGCTCGACTCCCAGGCCTCGTCCTCGGGGTTGCCCAGCGACGCCAGGAATTCCTGGATCGTCATCCATCCGTCGTCGGCCTCGGTGCTGATGTCGAGGCTCAGTGCTGCGGGACCGCCACCGAGACCGTCGGCGCCGAGCTCCATCGATCCGCCGGAGATCCCGACCTCGAGGATGCCGACGCGGGCCACCGCGCCGACGCCAGCGCCGGTCAGAGACAGTGTCGCATCGATCTCGTTGCGACCATCGGCCTGCGTTCCGACCTCGACCTGCACCCGTTCCTCGAGCGTCCGGGACGCGGCGCAGTCGTCGCTTCCGTCGAGGCCGTCGGCACCGTCACCATCGCCGTTGTCGACTCCATCGGCGCAGGAACCGATGCCAGCGCCGTCCTCGGTCGGCTCCGGGGTCAAGTCGAGTGCGAAATCGAGGGGAATCGTGTAAGCCGCAGTGAGCTCCGCCGCTCCTCCGGCGGTGATCACGATGTCGTTCACGATGTCGAGGTCACCGAACTGGATCTTGATCGGGGCAATGGCACTGTCGGTGAGCTCGAGACCGAACACCAGTCTCGGCGCCACTGGATCGGCGGCATCGAGCGTGAGGTCGACCGGCACGCCCAGCTCGGTCGAGAGGATCGCTGCCAGCTCCTGAGCGTTGGAGAAGGTCGGGACGATGGTCCCCAGCGAATCCGGATCGGGCGGCGCCACGAGCGCGGTGTTGATCGTGTCGGCGAGCTTTCGCCCCAGTTCGAGTGCGTCGGAGAATCCGCCCAGCGCCCCGGTCTCGGGCACGCCGTTGGCCGCTTCCGGCGAGCCGAGGCAGCCGTCGTCCACTACGCCGTCACCATCGTCGTCGACCCCGTTGTCGCAGGTCCCACCGTCGAGGTAGGGCAGATCGATGTCGAGCAGGCCACCGCCCTGCACTGCAGTGAGCATGCCAACGAGACGGTCGATGCCGCCCAGCGCCTCGGTCGGTGTGAAGCTCTGCAGCTTCCGGAAGAAGTCGAGGTCGAAGTCGCCGGGGGCATTCGGGAACGCGAAGGTCGGGACGGTCGATCCGATGTCGGCGATGGTGGGCGCGTCGAAGTCAACGGTGAGATCCACGGGATCGCTCTGTGGGATGAGGTCACTCGTGAGTTTGAATGCGGCATCGACGGCTTGCCCGGACGCCGGCGCGATCTCGGAGGAGACGATCAACTCGGCGAGGTCGGTGTTCACCAGTTCGTCGACGAGGATCTTGGCGTCGGAGGTACCCCCTCCGAGCGAATCCGGGTCCACGAGGGCGAGCCCGTACATCAGCTGCAGGTTGACGAAGCTCGTCGGATCGAGGTCGACACCGGCGAAGCCCAGATCGAGTTCGCCGACGATGGACGAGACGGCCCGCTCGACCCCGTCGCCGATGGCCAGATCGAAGGCCGGGGGTTCGGACACTCCGGCGATGGCCGGATCCGGTGCGGTGAGGAGCCAGACGGCTTCGTTGGCAGTAGGGGCCGGAGCGTCGGCAGTCTCGTCGAAGGCGAGCGCATGGTCGTAGTGAAAGTGCAATGGGGACGACGTCAGCTCGATCGGCACCTCGAAGAAACCATCGCCCCCAACAGCGACCAGGTCGACCAGTTCGGTCGGGAGACCGATCGGAGCGTCGAATGTCCCACCGATCGAGAGTTCGATCGCGAAGTCGATGTCGCCCGTCACCGGGTCCTGCACGTAGTCGATGCCGTCGCCGTTGACCACGGCACCTGACACGCCCGTGAGATCGGCGGCCTCGGCGATCGTCGCGGTCAACGGGCCGACGGCGACACCGCTCAACTCGAGCGCGTCCATGATGCCGTCGAAGGTGTCGATCGTCCCGTTGCCGGCGGGGTCGATGAAACGATCGGAGAGCGACAACACCGCCGGGTCATCTCCGCAACCGTCGTCCGCGATCCCGTCTCCGTCCCCGTCGACGCCATCGTGGCAGTCGGCGCCAGCCTCCGCAGTGCCGAACGCGTCTGGCGCATCGTCGTCGAACACGCTGCCGATGCCGCTGGCCTCACCTGCCAATGCGTCCGACGCCGGGATGGCGTCGGTGAATGGCCCGTACGAGCCGAGGTCGGCCATGCGTTCCAGGGCGCGACCGACTTGTTGACTCAGCTCCGCCGCACCGGGGTCGTGACTGGACGCCTCGGCCCGCATCACCCCTGTCGTCGCGAACAGGACCGCGAGGACCGCGAGGACCCATGCCCTTCGATCGCCCATGTGTCCAAGCACCGCGCCCATCGCCCTGCCCCTGTATTCCACTGGTCCGTATTGCCCCATGTCGACGATGTCACCGTCGACCTTCACCGTCAACTGTCATGACATGAGACAGTTGTCTGTGCGTCGAGATACAAGATGGGCATGAGACGTTGGAGCGACCCGATGAGATCTCGAGTTGGTGGACCACGACGGAGACCCGATCTCGGTGCCGCGACCGTCGGTCGCGTGGCGTTGATCGGAACCGCGGTCGCGCTCCTCGCGGCAACTGTCGCGGTCGTCAACACACGCGACCCGGCTGACTCGGACTCCTCATCGAGCACGACTTCGGTCCCATCGGAGACGACCGCATCGGCGCCACCGACAGTCGAGTTGGACGACCTTTCGGGCGCCGCACGCGACCTTGCGACGCTACTGGCGGCCGGGCGGGAGACCACCTACCACGCGCGGTACAGCGGGCGCTCCGCCGCAGACGGCACGGGCGGCACGCTCATCTTGGAGAGTTGGTCGAAGGACGGCCGATTTCGCCAGGACACGATCGTGGACGTCGCCGACGAATCGTTCCACCGTTCGAACTTCCTCCTCGACGAACGGGCCGTGGCCTGCACGCGTCTCGGTGCTGCCGACTGGACGTGCGACGAATCCCCCGCTGAGCAGTTCCAAGGGGCGGACGTGCTCGGTGGAGGTTCACTCGACCAACTCGCACGGGCCGCCGTCGGCGAGGAGCCGGGCGAGGTCGGCGGGCGGGAAGCCCGGTGCTTCGTGATCACGTTGGACACCCAGACAACCGAGCTGTGCACGACGGACGAGGGTGTCCCGCTACGCATCCGCAGTCAGACCTCGGAGTTGGTCCTCGAGGTGCTCGACCACGACGTCGACGACGGCGTCTTCGACCCCCCGGCGACACCATCGCCGGAATCGAGCGAACCCTAGGATCGCCGGTCATGGCCAAGCCCGTCCTTCCCGTCACCGGCGACCCCGACGCCGACCGTCTCCTCGTCGAGGACCCGCTGGCGTTGCTGCTCGGCATGTTGCTCGACCAACAGGTCCCGATGGAATGGGCGTTCATGGGGCCGAGCACGTTGAAGACACGCCTGGGCCACCTCGACGCCGACGCGATCGCGTCGATGGACCGCGAGGAGTTCGTGGCGCTGTGCCGCGAGAAGCCGGCGATCCACCGGTTCCCCAAGTCGATGGGTGAGCGCGTGCACGCCGTGTGCCAACACGTCGTCGAGCACTACGACGGACAGGCGGACAAGATCTGGAAGGGAACGCGCGACGCCCAGACGGTCTATGACCGCCTCCGCGAGATCCCCGGCTACGGCGAGGAGAAGACCAAGATCTTCATGGCCATCCTCGCCAAACGCTTCGACAAGAAGCCGAAGGGGTGGGAGGACCTCGCTGCGCCCTTCTCCGACGACGTCAAACGTTCGGTCGCCGACATCTCCTCCGAGGAAGCGCTCCATGAGGTCCGCAAGTGGAAGAAGGCCCAGAAGGCCAAGGGCAAGTCCAAACAGGAGTAGCCCGGACGCTCGCTAGGCAGTCCTCGGGACGGCCGCCGTCCGCTGGCGGTCGAGCCAACCCAAGGTGATCGCCATCGCTCTCGGGTCGTGCCGCAGACGATGACCTGCGCCCTCGAGCAGATGCAGTTCGGCGTCGGTGTGCGCGTCGGCGACGACGCGTGCGTCGAAGTTCGGCACCACGTCGTCGTCCGATCCGTGGATGACGAGCAGCGACCGGGGCGCAAGGCGCTGCGCTCCGTCGACGGCCTTGAGGGACCGGAGTTCGCGCGACCAACCATCGATCGCCGCAGGACGGGCCGGCGCCGAGGTGATGCCCAGTTCGCGTGCGTGTTCGAACAGCTGTCGAGGATTCGACGCCCAGTCGTCGAAGTCGGCCGGCGCCGCGAGCGCCGCAACCCCGCCGACCTCGGGATCGGCTGCGCCGGCACAGATCGCGAGTGCGCCGCCGGTGCCGAACCCGACCAGCCACACTCGGCTGACGTTGGCGGTACTCCGCAGGTGCTCGACGGCAGCGCGCACGTCGTCCGCCCACCCCTGGATCGAGAAGTCGCCTTCGCTCCCAGCCATGCCGCGCAGACACGGCGAGAAGGCGACGAAGCCCATGTCGTCGGCGATGCGCTCGGCCAGTTCTGGCATCGCGGACACCGCGCCGGCCGTGCCGGCGGGACCCGACGGGTAGCCGTGCACCAACACGACACCCGGACGGCGTGGTCCGCTCACCTCGCTCGAGCGCGCTGCTCCGGACAGGTGCCCGACGAGCGTCAGTGCGCCGGACGAGAAGTGGTCCTGGGCTCGCTCGCCGATGTCAGCCCGCCGAGTTCGCAGCGCAGGCCGAACACACGCGGTACCCGCGGTTGCGGGCCTCGACGCTCGTGTCGGGCCCGAAGGTCGCCCACGACTCCGCTTTCGCGATGTCGTCGAGGACCGCCGGGTCGCACACGTTGTCCTGGTCGTGGACCATGAACGAGCGCTTGTCGCCGAGCCACTGGTGCTCTTCGATGCGGACGAGGCGATTCGACATGCCAGCACGATACGCGTGACGGGGAGGCCTCCGACAAGCGGGACCTCCCCGTACACGTACTTCTTCTCGGACCGAGCGCTCGTTGGAGCCGGGTGGGACCATCTCCCGGCCGAGGGTGCTCGGCGGTGGCCTGGTGGAATTCACCAGGTCGGTCCTTCGCTTCGGAATGGAGCCTGACCTAGCGGCCAGCCACCTCCAGGGTCCCGTTACAACTGTCATCCATGGTGTTGGACCACCTCCTCTCTCTGGTGCCCGTCATTCCAGCACAACCGTCCACCGACGTCATGTCACTTTCGGGAGGTGTCGGCGGTCCTGGATCAGACCGCACGATCGGACGAGCTCGTCCGTTCTGGCAACGATGATTTCCACGCTGGACTCCCCCCGCCGACTCGCCGTGGCGGCCCTTGTCGCCCTCACGACCCTCGGCCTCCTCGCCTCCTCCGTCGGATCGGCCGCAGCCATACCGGCCCGACAATCCGACACCGCCGGCGCCGGCGCCGGCATCGCCGAACTGGTGCAGATCGATCCCGCCATCGCCAACCTGTCGTTGACGATCCGCGTCGGCACCTCGCTCGCCGGCCACCAGAACATCGGCGCAACCAGCGAGGCCCGGACGCTCGACCTCGGCTTCATCGGGTCGATCCTGACCGGCGAGGGGTGCAACGGCGGTGACCCGACGATCCCGCCGAGCGCCATCCCCGAGATCATCTCCGCCAACAGCTCCGACCCCGAGGACGCGGACGG
>JAPKDO010000231.1 GCA_028822535.1 Acidimicrobiales bacterium | reverse complement strand
GTGTTCGGGTGGCCGGGGATCGGCCGTCTGCTCATCACTTCGATGCAGGCACGTGACATCCCGATCATCCTCGGCATCTTCTTGTTCGTGGCCTTTGCCGTCGTCATCGCCAATCTGCTCACAGACCTCGCCTATGCCTGGCTCGACCCCCGCATCCGCTTCAGCTGAGATCCCGGTCGGGGGTCTCGCGTCCGTCGTCGGCGCGCCGCGGCGGCGGGGGCGCCGGCGGCTGTTCCGTTCCTGGAGTGGTGCGGTGGGCGTGAGCCTGACGTTCGTCGTCGTGGCCGCCGGGCTCCTCGCCCCGTGGTTGGCACCCAACGACCCCTTCGCCGTGGATGGACCGCCACTCGCGTCGCCGTCGGGTCGCTACCCGATGGGCACCGATGCGCTCGGGCGTGATCTGTTCAGTGGGATCATCTTCGGCGCGCGGACTGCCGTGATCGTTGCGGGGATCACGGGGATCATCGTGCTGGTGGTCGGCCTGCTGGTCGGAACGGTGTCGGGGTACATCGGTGGTCGAGTCGACGATCTACTGATGCGCATCACGGAGTTCTTCCAGGTGATCCCGCGGTTCTTCACCGCGATCATCGTCATCGCGCTGTTCGGTCCGGGGTTGGACCGACTCGTCCTGGTCCTCGGCTTCACCTCGTGGTCGTTGCTCGCTCGCGTGATCCGGTCTGAGGTCCTGTCGCTTCGTGAGCGAGAGTTCGTCGAGGCGGCGCGAGCCGATGGTGCGTCGCACGTGCGGATCATGACGAGAGAGCTGTTGCCGAATGCGATCCCCGCCGCGATGGTCTTCGTCGGGCTGATCATGGCGCAGGTCCTGCTCATCGAGGCGAGCCTCGGATTCCTCGGTCTGGGCGACCCCAACGCCATGAGCTGGGGTTTCCTCGCCAGCCAGGCGCAGCAGTTCCTCCGGGTCGCCTGGTGGATGTCGGTGTTTCCCGGCCTCGCGATCATCGTTGCCGTGCTCGGTCTCAACCTGCTCGGCGATGCGGTCACCGATCAGGTGGGCGGACGCCGATGAGCACGGGGAGAGCGCCGGTGCTCGACGTGCGGGATCTGACGATCGTCGTCGGATCCGGTCGGGGCGCGCGAACGGTCGTGGACGACGTGATGCTCCAGACGGCCCGGGGCGAGACGCTCGGCATCGTCGGCGAGTCGGGGTCCGGCAAGACGCTGACGATGTTGGGAGCGCTCGGTCTCCTTCCCGACGGCGTACACCGACAGAGGGGAGACGTCACGCTCGGGGGAATCGACGTGACCGGCGCCAAGGCGCGGACGATGCGGGCGCTCCGGGGGCGCGACGTGGGGATGATCTTCCAGGATCCGCTCACGTCACTCCACCCGTCGCTGCGGATCTGCAGCCAACTGGTCGAGGGTCTGCGAGTGCATGATCGAGCCTTGACTCGTCGCGGTGCACGATCGCGCGCGGCAGAACTCCTCGAACGGGTACAGGTGCCGAACGCCCGGGAGCGGATGGACGACTACCCCCACCAGTGGTCGGGGGGCATGCGGCAGCGGGCCATGATCGCCATGGCGATCATGCACGAGCCGTCCCTCATCGTCGCCGACGAACCCACCACTGCACTCGACGTCACCGTGCAGGCCCAGATGCTCGAACTACTCGCAGAGGCTAGAGACGAATCCGGCGCATCGCTTGTGTTGATCAGTCATGACATCGGTGTCATTGCCCAGATAGCAGACCGCGTCGCGGTCATGTACGCGGGCCGAGTGGTCGAGAGAGGAGCGGTAGGGGAGATCTTCGCCCGACCACGGCACCCGTACACGGCTGGCCTCCTCGCAAGTGTGCCGACACTCCGGGACGTGCCGGGGGAGTTGTCGGTCATCGGTGGGCAACCACCGGACCGCACTGCGGTGACCGGGTGCGCGTTCGAACCCCGGTGTCCAATCGGCAATGGCGAGCTGGCATGCCAGACGGTGCGGCCGGTGATGCTCGGGGGAATACACGAGGTCGCCTGCCACGTGGCTCAGGTCTCGGAACTCGCGTGAGCGATCCCCTCGTCGAGTTGGAGCAGTTGGCGGTCCACTTCCCGGTGGCACGAGGTCGAGCCGTGCGTGCTGTGGATGGTGTTGATCTGGTCATCGACGAGGCGGAGACTTTGGGTCTGGTGGGGGAGTCTGGCTGTGGGAAGTCCACGCTCGCTCGCGCGACCACGCGGTTGGTGCCGATCTCGTCTGGGAGCCTCCGCTATCGAGGCCAGGATCTCACGGACGCTGACGAGCGTCGGCTGCGGGCGTTCCGTCGCCATGTGCGGATCGTCTTCCAAGACCCGTACGGATCGCTGAACCCGAGGATGACCGTCCGCCAGATCGTTGCGCAGCCTCTCGAGATCCATCGTGTCGGGCGTCGGAGCGAACGCGACGACCGGGTGCGGGAACTCCTCACGACGGTGGGACTGGATGCGGCGGCGGCATCGAGGTATCCGCACGAGTTCTCCGGTGGTCAACGGCAGCGAGTCAGCATCGCACGAGCGCTCGCCCTCGACCCCGAGCTCCTGGTGCTCGACGAGCCGGTCTCCGCGCTCGACGTCTCCATCCAGGCACAGATCATCTCGCTCCTACGCCGGCTACGCGAGGAGATGGGGCTGTCCTACCTGTTCATCAGCCACGACCTCGCCGTGGTCCGTCACATCGCAGACCGGGTCGCCGTGATGTATCTCGGTCGAATCGTCGAACAGGGCGCCCGAGACCAGGTGTTCGACCGCCCGCAGCACCCATACACGCGAGCACTGCTGTCGGCGGTCCCCGACCCCAACCCCGCTACCCGTGGCGAAACGCGCCGCATCCGCCTCCACGGCGAACCCCCTGACCCCGCCGATCCGCCATCGGGCTGCCGGTTCCGGACCAGATGTTGGAAGGCGGACGATCTCTGCGCGGCGGTCGAGCCCGAACTCGTCGGCGATGACGGCCACGTCGCGGCCTGCCACCACCCGGAGTGATCGGTGCGAGGCGCCCCGTAGATTCGGTGCGTGTCGTCAGCGCCTCCACGTCGGATCCACGTCGCCGTGACCGGCATCGTCCAAGGAGTGGGCTTCCGGCCATTCGTCCACCGCACCGCAACCGACCTCGGACTGCGGGGATTCGTCTGCAACGACACGAACGGAGTCTCGGTCGAGGTCGAAGGTCCAGGAATCGCCGTCGAGACCTTCCTCGAACGACTGGAGGCGCAGCCGCCGACGCTCGCGGAGGTTCGGAGCGTGATGGTCACCGAGTTGGAGGTGTCGGATGCGACCGCACCGTTCCGTATCGCGGAAACCGTGCCAGGGGTCGAGACCAGCGCGCTCGTCGCTCCCGACGTCGGACCGTGCGAGGAGTGTCTGGCGGAGTTCGCCGATGCCGGTGCCAGGCGCCACCGGTACGCCTTCACGAACTGCACGAACTGCGGACCACGGTTCACGATCGTCGCTTCAGTGCCGTACGACCGGTCGAACACGACAATGGCCGGCTTCGAGATGTGTGAGCGCTGTCGTGAGGAGTTCTCGGACCCGTCTGACCGTCGGTTTCATGCGCAACCGCTCTGTTGCCCCGAATGCGGGCCCCAGCTGTCCTTCATCACCCCCGATGGGGCGCCGATCGCTCACGATCCGATCGGTGGTCTGGTCCGGGCGATCGACGATGGTCTCGTGGTCGCGGTCAAGGGAGTCGGTGGATTCCAGCTCGCAGTCGACGCCGGGTCCGACGTCGCCGTCGCCCGGCTTCGGGAACGCAAGCGCCGTGACGGCAAGCCTCTTGCCTTGCTCGTCCGCGACATCGCGATGGCAAAGAGTCTCTGTCTGGTCACACCGGCAGAGGAGACCCTTCTGACCAGTCCCGAGCGGCCGATCGTGTTGCTGCGTCGCCGTACGACGCCGATCATGCGCGTCTCCGACCTCGTCGCACCGGACAACGGCTGGTTGGGGGTCATGCTCCCACCGTCACCGACACATGTCCTCATCGCGGAGGCCGTCGTGCGACCGTTGGTGCTGACGAGCGGCAACCGGTCGGAGGAACCGATGGTGCATCGAGATGAAGACGTCGCGTCCCGACTCCGAGGCATCGCCGATGCCGTGCTCACCCACGACCGCGAGATCGAGGTGCCGGTCGACGACTCCGTGATCCGCGTGGTCGGTGGCCGACCGCTCCCCATGCGGCGCGCCCGGGGGTACGCCCCCCGGCCGATCCGCCTGCCGTGGTCGCTTCGGCGGCCGGTACTGGGTTGCGGCGCCCATCTGAAGAACACCGTGTGCCTTGCCCGGTCATCGGATGCCTTCGTCTCTCAGCACCTCGGTGACCTCTCGAACCCGATCATCGTCGAACAGTTCCGCCGCACGATCGATCACTACACCGATCTGTTCGACATCCGTCCGGAACTCGTTGCTCACGACCTCCATCCGGACTATCTGTCCACGGCATACGCGATGGAGCTGGACGGCGTGGAGCGAGTCGCCGTGCAACACCACCATGCGCACATCGCGTCCTGCCTCGTCGACAACCAGACGAACGAGCCCGTGATCGGATTGGCCTTCGATGGCCTCGGACTCGGTGACGACGGCACCGCCTGGGGCGGCGAAGTACTCGTCGCTGACCTCCTCGGTCACGAGCGCATCGGCCATCTCCGCCAGGTCCCGATGCCGGGTGGTGATCGAGCGACGAAGGAACCATGGCGGATGGCAGCGTCACATCTGTATGTCGCGGACCCTGATGTCGGCCGTGGGCACAGTTCAGTCGCGCAACGCAACGCAGACCGCTGGACTCCGGTGACCGATCTCGCCCGAACAGGTCTCCACGCTCCCATCACATCGAGCATGGGCCGTCTCTTCGACGCCGTCGCAGCGATCGTCGGCGACCGCGACGTCATCACCTACGAGGGGCAAGCCGCCATCGAACTCGAACAATCGATCGATCCGACCTGTGTGGATTCCTATCCGGTCGACATCATCGACGGTGCGCCCTTCGAGGTCGACGGCAGCACGCTCGTGGCCAGGATCGCAGCGGACATGGACCGTGGACATCCACCTGCGGTGTTGGCCGCACGGTTCCACAACTGGGTCGTGGACATGTCGGCCGATTGCGCCGATCGCGTACGCGCCCTCCACGGGATCGACATCGTCGCGTTGTCCGGTGGCGTGTTCCAGAACGCCCTGCTGGTCGAACGGCTCATCGGCGCACTCGAACATCGTGGGTTCCGTGTGCTCACCCATCGCACCGTCCCCCCGAACGACGGAGGGATCAGCCTGGGCCAGGTCGCCGTCGCCGGGGCGACCGACCTCGTCAGGTGAGTGCAGACCACAGGTAGATGTATATTGCTGCTAGCGGGGCGGTCGGACGAGAGTCGTTTCCTCCTCCCTCGTTGCGCATGTCTGGACAAGCCCGGAGATCGATCAGGATCCACCTCACCGCCGACGAGTCTGCCGATCTCGAGCGCCATCGTCGCCGGCACGCTCATGTGCGTCCTGCGCGGCTGCGGTTCGACATCATCCTCGCGTGCGCTGACAGTCATGAGACGCTCGCCGCCGTCGCCGATCACGTCGGATGCGACGCATCGACGGTGTCGAAGTGGCGTCGCGCGTATCTCCAGGATGGGATCGACCGACTGGTCGACACCGGCGAGAGCGGTTCCGGCCGAATCAGCGACGCTGTGGTCGAGGACTCGGTGCGCGAGGCGCTGCGGTCCGACCCGTTCCGCGAGGAGTGCCTCTCGACCCGCGCAGCAGCGCAGCGCATCGGGGTCTCACACACGACCATCGCAGAGATCTGGCGTGCGTTCGGGGTCACTCCGTGGTTGACGACGGCTGCGTTCGACTCCGTCGAATGCCTCACGCAGGCAGGTGGCGAGATGGTGGCCATTCGCCTCGAACCACCTTCCGTATGCGCTGCCTTCGTCGATGCTGATTCCCCCAGCGAGTCACGCGTGGGTCGTGGCGATCTCGATCTCGATCTCGATCTCGATCGATCGAGAGCACCGATCGACTTCCGAGAGGATGAGGAGCCCACGTCGACCGAGGACGACGTGCTCGCGTTCCTCGAACGAGTGGACGACGAGCATCAAGGCGTCGAAGTGCGGGTGCTGATGACCGACGTCAGCGCGCATCTGACGCGCCCGGTGCAGAAGTGGCTGCTCGCGCATTCGCACATCGAGGTGCAGCTCTTCCCCGCAGCGAAGTGGCGTGCACTCGTCGACCTACAGACGACCGAGATGGTTGTCTCCTGATCGAAGCTGCGTCGGCTCAGGCGCA
>JAPKDO010000230.1 GCA_028822535.1 Acidimicrobiales bacterium | reverse complement strand
AGCCGAAGCCGTCGGGGCACAGGATGTGGGCGTCGGCGGCGAAGTACACCTGGCCACCCGCGGCGAAGGGGATCGATGGATTGCTGTTCGTCCCCACCGCCACATCGAGCGGCACGACCGTGTAGGTCGGCGACGAAGCGCCGACGGACGGCACGGGCGCCACCGCTCCGGTCACGGCGACGGTCGACGCGACGAGCGCGAGGACGAGGAGCAAGTGGCGGGGAATGCGAACGGTCCGGTGGCGCATGCAACCACGATGATGAAGTGCGGCACCCGCTCCGGCACTACTCATCCGGGCCCGTGGGCTACTCAATCCCCCGGGAAACCTAGGATTCGACCGTGGCATGGGAACTCGTCGGGCGAGCGGAGGAGATCGCCACGGCGACGGTCGCCGTCGCCGACCATCGAGTCCTGGTCCTCACCGGCGCCACCGGTGTCGGACGCACGCGGCTGCTCGCCGAAGTGGCGGATCGGCTCGACGAGCCCGACCGCCCCGTCTTCCGGGTCGTCGCCACAGCGGCCACGCGAACCGTGCCGCTCAGCCCGTTCGTCTCGCTCCTGCCGTCCGAGGAGACTCCGGATCGATCGTTGCTCCTCGGACAGGTCCTCGGTCGGCTCCGTGCGAGGGGCGGACGCAACGGCCTGGTGGTCGCCGTGGACGACGCCCACCACCTCGACGATGCGTCGCTGGCCATCCTGGCGCTGCTCGACGGGCACGCCGACATCGTCGTGATCGTGACCGTCTGCACCGATCAGCCGGTCCCAGCGGGGCTGCGGGCGATCCTCGATCACGACCGAGCACGACGCATCGAGGTCACGCCGCTCGCCCGCGATCTGGCCGATGCCCTCGTGGTCGCGGCCGTCGGGCCCGCCGACGAACAACTGACCGATGACGTCTGGCGCATCGCCGGCGGGAACCCACTCATCATCAAGACCCTCCTCGACGGTGCGGCCGACGCCCTCGCCACGGACGCCTCCGGCCGGCGTACGTCGACTGGGCCGCTCACCAGCCGTCACCTCCGCGACCTGGTCCGCGACCGGCTGGTCCACCTGCCCGATGCAGTCCGGCCGGCACTCGAGATCGTCGCCGTCGGTGCGCCGATTCCCTACGACGTGTTGGCCGCGGCCAGCGACGCGGCATCGTTGTCGGCGCTCCACGACGCCGGGGTGGTCGACACGACCCGTAGCGGCGGGGCGCTCGTCGTCCACCCGGTGCATCCCCTGTACGGGGAGCTCTACGCCGACCACGCCGGGGAGACACGACGGCGGGCGGCCTACCGGCGCCTCGTCGACGCCGCGGCGGCCGTCCCCGGTGCGGTCGACCCGCTGCGGGTCGCCCTGTGGCATCGTCAGAGCGGCGACGACCCCGATCCTGCGCTGGTGCTCGCCGGCGCCTGGGCAGCCATCGCTCGCCACGACGGCGCCGTCGCCGAGTCGCTCCTCCGACCGGTCGTCGACCGGCTCGACGGCGCGCAGGGAGCATTCGCCCTGGGGGTCGCCCGCACCCAACTGGGTCGGGCCGAAGACGCCGAAGCCGTTTTCGCAGAGGCAGCGGACCGAGCGACGCGCGATGCGGAGATCACCGACATCGCCTCGGCGCGGGCATTCAACCTCGCCTTCGGGCTCGGCCGGACTGCGGATGCCGACGACGTGGTCGCCAAGGCCAGGGACCTGGTGGCGGACGGGGCGATGCGCGGCCGGCTCGATGCGGAACGCGGCGTCATCGCCGCCATCGGAGGCGACTTCACCCTGGCCCTCTCCGCGTCGCACGCGACCATCGAGAATCCCGACGCCGGCGGGGCCAACCTCACGTCCGCCTATGTGAGCCGCACCCTCGCCGACGCGATGCTCGGCCGGTGCACCGGCTTCGCCACTGTTGCTGCCGCCGGACGATCGATCGCCGCAGGTTGTCGTGCCGAGATGCCGTTCGCGCTCGAACAGATCGGCATCATGGAGGACAATGCGCTGGTGATCGAAGGAGAACTCGCTGCAGCGGACGACCTCGTCGCCGGCGCCCGTTCCTCGCCCGATGCCAGTCCCTTGACGGCGATGCCCTGGCTCGGGACGCGCGCCATCGCCGCCGCGGCCGCCGGGCGACTCGACGACGCTGCCGCGTACGCCGCAGCCGCAATCGCTGCGGCCGAGGAGGCCGACCCGTTCGCACTCCGCCCGCAGTCCACGGCGATGGCCGCCATGGTGGCGGGGCTCCGGGGACAGACCCCGCCGAGCGTCGATCTCGAACAGCTTCGGGCCAAGCACCCGGAGCCGCGGCTCAGCGTGTGGATCGATCGCGCTCGCGCCTGGAAGCGCGCCGTCGCCGGCGACTGCGACGCGGCGGCCGCGCTGTCCGCCGATGGCGGCCGCTCGGCGATCCTCGGCCACCATGTCGCGTGGGGGGCGATGGCGCTGCACGATGCCGTGCGGTTCGGTCGCCCCGAGCCCGTGATCGACGACCTCGCCGCGGCGGTGGCCACGACGCGCGGCGCACACCTGTTGGCGGTGATGGCCCGGCATGGAGGCGCACTCCTCGATCGTTCGGCCGATGCACTCGGCGACGTGGCCCACGCCTTCGCCGAGTTCGGTGCATGGCTGCTCGCCGCCGAGGCGATGGCGCAGCGCTCGGCCGTTCTGTCCGAAGCGGATCCAGCGCTGTCAGCGCGCGCCGCGGCGATCTCGTTTGCGTGGGAGGCCCGCTGCCAGTCGGCTCGCACGCCGGCGTTGGCCGCACGGTCGGGCGAGCTCTCGCCCCGTTCCATGGAGATCGCCGGTGACGCCGCCCGGGGCATTCCCAGCGCCACGATCGCCGAACGTCGGTTCATCGCCACTCGCACCGTCGACAACCACCTTGGAACCGTCTACCGCTCGCTCGACATCCGCGGCCGCGACGAACTCGCCGACCTCCTGGGTCCGTATCTCCCCGACGACGCCGAGGATGAGTAGTCCCGGTCGCTGAATGAGTAGCGGTGGCAACGGCGCCGTCGACGATGCTGGCGAGCGAAGGTGGCGGGAACGACGCCGATGCTTCTGCAGGACACGGCGGGTGGGCCGACTGCCGGAGCATCGGCGGCGCATTCTCGGACACGGACGCCACCGAAGTGCCGGGGCGTGTGATGATCCAGCGGTGGAGCGCTACCGAGGATTCATCGCCGACAACGCCCGTTGGGACGGGTTCACGTTCCGAGACGACGACATCGTCATCGCCACGCCGGCCAAGTGCGGCACGACATGGATGCAGAACATCGTCGGGATGTTGGTGCTGGGTCGGTCCGACCTCGGCCGACCGATCACCGAGATCTCGCCCTGGCTCGACATGCTCACGCGCCCGCTCGACGAGGTCGTGGCGCTGCTCGATGCCCAGCAGCATCGACGGTTCATCAAGACCCACACACCATTCGACGGACTGCCGCACGACGAACGGGTCACCTATCTCACGATCTGTCGCCACCCCCTCCAGGTCGCCCAGTCAGACGCCGACCACGGGGCGAACGCCAACCGCGACCGCATCATCCCGTTACGCGGCGAGGTGGCCGGGTTCGACGACCTCGCCGATCTGGTGCCGCCGCCCGAGCGCAGCGACGACCCGCGCACCCGGATGCTGCAGTGGATCGACGACACCACCGACTACGCCAGCCCGGGTGGGACGGCGTCGTTGCGACAGTTGATGCACCATGCCAAGTCGTACTGGGATGCACGCGAGCGTCCGAACGTCCACGTCTTCCACTACTCGGACCTGAGGCGTGATCTGGCCGGTCAGATGCGCCGGATCGCCGAGGTCCTCGGCCTCGCGATCACCACCGACTTCGACGACCTCGTCACCGCAGCCACGTTCGACCGGATGAAGGCGGCAGCCGACCGCACCGCCCCCGATGCAGAGCTCGGGACCTGGAAGTCCAACACCGACTTCTTCCGTTCGGCTGACGACCGCACCTGGGACTTCCTGACCCCCGACGACGTCGAGCACTTCCACACGGTGCTCGTCGAGATCGCCGGGCCCGACCTGGCGGCGTTCATGTGCAACGGTGGGGTCCATGTCTGAACAGGTCGGGACCGTCGCCAGCCTCCACCGCTTTCCCGTGAAGTCGATGCAGGGCGACGCCCCGTCGTCGGTGCAGGTCGACGAGAACGGCATCGTCGGCGACCGGACGTGGGCCCTCCGCGACACCGAGACCGCCAAGCTCATCTCGGCGAAGCGGCCTCGCTTGTGGCGAGCGATGCTCGACTGTGTCGCGACCGGCGTCGGCGACGACGTGGCCGTGACACTGCCCTCCGGCGAGACGTTCGGCATCAGCGACGCGGGACTGCCGCTCGCGCTCGAGGCGCTGTTCGGACGGTCGGTCGCCGTCGAGGCATCGACGGGACCGATGCAGGGCACCTACGAGTCGGACTGGCCCGAGATCGACGGGATCTCGCTCGCCGGCGAGATGGAGTTCCCGACCAACCTGACAGGGGACGGCACCAGCTTCGTCGACGTCGGCATCCTGCACGTGTTGACGACGACGTCGATGGCGTCGCTCGCGTCGGCGAACGGCGACATGACGGTGGACCACCGTCGTTTCCGGCCGTCGATCCTCCTCGACACCCCAGACCTGGCCGCGTATCCGGAGAACGACTGGAACGAGCGGACGCTCACCATCGGCTCTGGCGAGGACGCCGTCGTGATCTCGCTGGGCGAGCCCGCACCGCGCTGCGTGATGACAACGGTCGAACAAGGCGATCTCCCCCGCGAACCGGCGGTGCTCCAGACGATCGCCGCCGAGAACAGGCTCACGAACCCGCTCGGCACGTTCGCGTGCCTGGGTTGCTACGCCAGCGTCGAGACCGGCGGCACCATCGCCGTCGGCGATCCGGTCACCCTCGCCTGACCCACTCCTTCTGGCGACAGTCGACCTGACCCGTCGAAGGTCAGGTGTCGCCAGAACGGGTTACTGGAGGAGTTGGAGGCCGGCCTCGTAGCCCTGGTCGAAGTAGGCGAACGTCGACAGGACGGCCAGATAGACGCCAACGGCGAGAACAAGGCCGCTCACGAAGACCCAGCGGAAGATCTTGTTGTCGAACTTCAGGTGCATGAAGAACGAGATGATCACGATGAACTTGATCACCATCAACGCCAGCAAGCTGCCGATCAGCAGCGGCGCCAGATCGTGGCTGTACGGGTCGTCGGTGATGAAGTAGGTCCCGACCTCGAGCAGCGTGAGGACGGCCAGGAGCCCGCCGATCTTCCAGTACTGGGCGTCGCTCGGATGGTCGTGGTGCTCGTCGTCGTGCCCTGTCTGACCGGCAGCGGACTCGGTTGCGGTGGCGGTGCTCATCGGTGCGACCTCTACGGGATCAGGTAGACGATGGTGAAGATCAGGACCCAGACGACGTCGACGAAGTGCCAGTACAGGCCGACGATCTCGACCGTCTCGGCTCGTTCCTCGGACAGCCGCCCGGTGAGCGACATCACGAACAGTGACATCAACATGACGATGCCGGCCGAGACGTGGACGCCGTGGAAACCGGTGAGGGAGTAGAAGGCCGACGAGAACAGGTTCGTCGTGTAGCCGAGGCCCTCGCGGTAGAAGGTCGTGAACTCGTAGACCTGGCCGGCGATGAAGACGCCGCCCAGCATCGCGGTGACGAGGAGCCACAGGCGCAGCTTGGGGTGGTTGCCCCGGGCGATGGAGCTCACGGCGAACACCATCGACACCGACGACATCAACAGCACGAAGCTCGACACCGAGGTGAACGGGATGTCGAAGACGTCGTGGGGACCGATGCCGGTGCCGCGATGGCGCAGCAGCAGGTAGGTGGAGATCAGGGCGCCGAAGAGCAGGCAGTCGGAGCCGAGGAACAGCCACATTCCCATCTTGTTGTTGCTGATGCCCGTGGAGTTGTTGGTGCCGATGCCCCAGTGCTCGAGGTCGACGCCGTCGAGCTCGTCGGCGGCGGGACCCCTGTCGGTTGCGACGTCGGTCATGACGTCACCTCCTCTTCCGTGGCCGACTCGTCCGTCACGGCATCGCCAGCCGGCTCGTCGCCGTCGGGTGCGACTGCGTGGTCGTCGTGACCACCGTCGTGGCCGGCGTCGGGATCGTCGGCAGGCTCGAGTGCCAGGCCGTAGAGGGCCATGAGCGTGATGGCGCCGCCGACGAAGGCGAAGCCGAGGTTGAAGATCAGGCCGTAGCCGATGAGTGGGAACGAGAAGCACAGGACGATCGGCCAGTACGACGGTGCCGGGAGGTGCACGTCGTCGCGGTAGCCGGTCTGGGCG
>JAPKDO010000229.1 GCA_028822535.1 Acidimicrobiales bacterium | reverse complement strand
GTCGCGTCGGGCACGACTGAACGGGCGGGCCGGCGACCACCGTCACCTGCTTGCGGGATCGGCGGCGCTCGTGGTCGGTGCCGGCGTGCAAGCGCTCAGCGGCGCCGTGTTCTGGCTCGTCGCCGCCCGCATCGACACGACGGACGACGTCGGCCGGGCCACAGCGCTGTTCACCTCGATCCTGTTCATCGCCTACCTGTCCGGTCTGGGACTCCAGGTCTCGCTCGCCCGGTACGCGCCCGATCGCAGCGACGAGTCCCACGGGGTCTTCTCCTGGGGTGTCGTGGCGACCATCGCGACTGCGACCGTCGTCTCCAGCGGCTACCTCCTCGTGGTCGACACCGAGGCGACGCAGTCCCTGTCCGACTGGAATCCGGTGCTCGGGCCGTTGCTGTTCACCGCGACGGCGGTCGGTGCCGCGCTCACGCTGATCGTCGACGTGCGCTGGATGACCGTCCGCCGGTGGTCCCTGGTGCTCATCCGCATCACCGCCGTCGGCCTGCTCCGATTCCCGTTGTTGCTCCTCCCGGCGGGCGGCACCGAGACCGTGCATCTGTTCGCGGTCGCGGCGCTTCCGTTGCTGATCACAGGCGCCGTCGGCGTGATGGCGATGCCGCGTGTCACGGGGCTCGGGCACCGACTCCTCCCGTTGCCGGACCGTCGGCGTGCCGCCGTGCGGTATTCAGCCGTGAACTACCTGTCGACGCTGGCGTACCAGGCGCCGCAGTTCGTGCTGCCGGTGATCGTGTTGTTGTCGGTCGACCCGGATGCCAACGCGTCGTTCTACGTGGCCTGGGGGATCACCACCGTCACGCTGTACGTGCCGATGGCGATCGGCCAGGCGCTGCTCGCCGAAGGGGGCAAGGGCGGCACCGAACTGCGCGGCCAGGTGCGGGTGATCCTCCTGCTCACCACCAGCCTGATGGCGGTGGCAGCGCTGACGACCGCCCTCGGGCGCGACTACGTGACCACGGTCTATGGCGACGACTATGCCGGTGCCGCGCGCATCCTCCCGCCGCTCGTCGCTGCCTGCATCCCGTGGGCGTTCACGTCGGTGTTCCTGACCGAGGCCCGGGTCATGCACCGCAACGTCGACACCGTCGCCATCACCGTCGTGTTGACGACGGCCATCCTCGTTCCCGCCCTGCTCCTCGTTCCCGACGACGGACTCGACGGCGCGACCACGGCGTTCGTTGTCGGCAACGTCATCGCGGCGGTCGTCGCGTCGGGCTGTCATCTCTGGCGTCGGGCTCGTCCCCACGCGTCAGGAGTGGAGGACCCGATCCTCGCCGAGGACCTGATCCTCCACCCCTAGGGAGCCGAGACTTGGAACAGGCGCCCGTGGGCGCCACAAGTCACTCCTCGTCGCCTTCCTCCGCACCCTCGTCGATCTGTTCCTCGACCTCGTCGCCGGCGTCGCGCACGTCGTCCTCGATCTGGTCGACCTCTTCGTCGGTCGTGTCGCCGTCGCCGTCCTCGTCGGAACAGGCGCCGGCACCCAGGCCGGCACCGACGAACAACAGGGCGGCGAAGGCCGAGCCGGTGGCGCGGCGAATGGTGTGGATGCGGGGCATGGGGGACCTCCTGGTTCGGGGGGGATGTGGCGATCGCCACCCACGCCCCCTTCCCCGATGCGCGTTCGCTGAGACGTTCAGGCGCGAGCGCGACCGAAGCGCAGCGTGCGCACCTCGAAGGGCCGCAACGCCACCTCGAACCGGTCGCCGACGACCGGCACCGTCTCGTTGCCGGCTCGTTCCAACAGGTCGCACGTCGTCGCCGAGATCACCCTCGTGCCGAACTGCAGATTCGCCCTGGCTCGGCCACCGAACGCCTCGTGGAACCGCACCACGAGATCGCCGGAGTTGTCGTCGGCGGCTTTCACCGCCGTGACGACGACGCCGGGGTGGTCGACGCGCACGATCGAACGCCGCTGCTCGTGCGTCGTGAACCGGGGTGGGAGGTTGAGCGCCCAGGACTCGGCGAGGACCGGCGCCAACGACGACCCGTGCGGCAACAGCGAGTAGGTGAACCGGTGATTCCCTCGGTCGGCATCGGGGTCGGGGTAGTTCGTCGCCCGCAACAGCGAGAGACGCATCGTCGTCCCGTCCTGGTCGCCGACGCAGTCGTGGCCGTACTTGCCGTCGTTGAGGAGCGCGACGCCGAAGTCGGGTTCGGCAACGTCGGCCCAGAAGTGTCCGCAGACCTCGAAGCGGGCATCGTCCCACGACGTGTTGCGGTGCGTGGGCCGGCGCACGTGGCCGTACTGGATGTCGAACCGCGCATCGTCGGCGCGTACGTCGAGCGGGAACGCCGCCTTGAGGAGCTTCTCGTTCTCGTGCCAGTCGACGTCGGTCTCGATGTCGAGGCGGGCGCTCCCGGCCCGGAGGACGTAGGTCTGGTCGATACGCGAGTCCCCGAACGAACGGCGCACTCGCAGCGACGCTCGCAGCGGCCCGTGCTCGACGAGGTCGATCGTCTCGACGTCGTCGAGCACGGTCGGATCGAGCCGCAGCGTGTGCGCTTCGACGTCCCACGCGTCGTAGGTGTTGGGATGGTCCGGGAACAGTTGCAGGACGTTGGCGGGGGCGGTCAGGCACTCCCGGTCGGCGCGCAGGTCGACCAGCGACGTGATCGTCCCGTCGGCCGCCACCACCGCCCGCAGGAGGCCGTTGTCCAGCGTCGTCTCCATCAGGGTCGACTGCACCGTCACCGGCGCCACCCCGGCCGGACGTCCGGCCATCACGCTCCCGATCCCGTGCGCCGGCGCGTCGACCCACACCGGCTCGGTCCCGTGCACCCCCACGAAGTCGAACGGCCCCGCGTTCGCCGCCCCATTCGGGAAAATTCCCACGACTTCTCCCCGGCTACCGGGGACTTCTCGTGGGGATTTTCCGGGGGGTGGGGGGAGGGCGCGGGTGAGGAGAGTCTCGGCTTCGGCGAGGAGGGCGGCGTGGGCCGCCTCGGTGTCGTCGTGGACCCAGGCGATCGACGAACCAGGGATGATGTCGTGGAACTGGTGCAACAACAGCACCTTCCACAGCCGCTCGAGGTCGGCGAGCGGCGGTGACTGGTCGAGCGCGGTCCAGAGCTCGAGCTCTCGCAACACGAGCTCTCCGCGGCGGTTGCCCCATTTGGTCTTGGCCTGCGTCGTGTAGGTGCCGCGGTGCATCTCGAAGTAGAGCTCGCCCCGCCACACCGGGGCATCGGGGTACTCGTCGATCGCCGCAGCGAAGAACTCCGAGGGCGGCTCGATCGTCACCGCAGGAAGGCCGTCGAGGTCGCGCACACGCCGGGCGCGCTCGAGCATCTCTCGCGTCGGGCCGCCTCCACCGTCGCCGTGGCCGAACAGAAACATCGATCGCGTCGCACGCCCCTTGTCGCGGAAGTTGCGGACGCCGAACGCCAGTTCCTTCGGCTTGACCTCGCCGTTGTAGGTGTCGGCCGGCGGGAAGTGGGTGAACACCCGCGAGCCGTCGAGGCCCTCCCAACGGAAGCTGTGGTGCGGGAAGTCGTTGGTCTGGTTCCACGACAGCTTCTGGGTGAGGAAGTGCTCGCATCCCGCTTGGCGCATCAGCTGCGGCAGCGCGGCCGAATAGCCGAACACGTCGGGGATCCAGACCTCACGGGTGTCGACGGCGAACTTCTCGGCGAAGTACCGCTTGCCCCACACGAACTGTCGGGCCAGCGACTCGCCGGACGGGAGGTTGGCATCCGCCTCGACCCACATCGACCCCACCGGCACGAACTGACCGGTGGCGACCTTTTCACGGATCCGTTCGAACAGCTCGGGCTGGTCCTGTTCGATCCAGTCGTACTGGGCGGCCTGCGAACAGGCGAACCGGTACTCGGGATACGTGTCCATCAACGTGACCGCCGAGGAGAAGGTGCGGGCGCACTTCCGTCGGGTCTCGCGCAGCGGCCACAACCACGCCGAGTCGATGTGGGCGTGCCCCACCGCCGACATGCGATGTCCACGGCCGGTGGACGGCCGGTCGAGCAAGGGGCGCAACGCCACTCGCGCGGCGGTCGCCGTCGCAGCCACGTCGTGGAGGTCGATGACGTTGATCGCAGCGTCGATTCCTCGCAGCAGTTCGAACCGTCGTGGGTCGTCTGTCGACAACTCGCGCATGAGCCCGACGAGCACCTGCAGGTCGAGGTCGAGATGCCAGACCTCGTCGTGCCGGACCGCGAGCTCGGCGGCGTTCAAGCGGTACAGCAGCGCGTCGCCGGCCGTCGCCGGATCCCCGAGCGGCGTCGGCTCGTGCGAGACCGCGACGGTCGGGTTCGCGGCTGCCTCGACCAGGACGTCGACGGTCCCGTCATCCGCTGCGACGAGACCGACCGGAACCGACTGGTGGAACGGGTGGATGCCCCGGATCGGACCGCCGCCGGCAGTCCGGTAGAGCAGCCCCTCGGACTGGAAGCCGGCGCCGACGCCGGTGCTGAAGTCGATGCGGGCCTCGACCGATCGTCCCGGTCGTCCAATCCACCCGTCCGGGACCCGGCCCTGGAGACGGAACCACGTCGTGCCCCACGGCTTGCCCCACCGACCCCCGAGCTCGAACGGGGCGAACTCGGCGGCCCGCGCATCAGCGACAGGAACGGGTTCACCGGGGACGTGCCACGCGCCGACCTCGAGCGGCAGACGTTCGCCGTGGACCGCCGGCCGGATCCGTTCGCGGATCGTCCGACGGATCCTCGCCTCGGCCAACTTCCGGTCGTCGTGCACGGCCGGACCCTACGTGTGGGCTGCGGTCCCCCGTCGAGCGGACACCTGGTCGACGACGGTTGCGACCACTGCTCCGACGGCGAAGCCGATGACCGCCGACGCCCCGGTGTTGACCAGCCACTCGAGCACCCCGCTCAGCGAGCCGATGTCGTGGACCAGACCTTCGAGGTCGTGGACGACGTCGTATGGCCAGTGCCATCCCAACTCGTCCGAGCCCACGAGCAGGATGTGGCCGCCGACCCACAGCATCGCCGCCGTGCCGATGCGTGAGAGCCACGCCAGCAGCACGGGCATCGCCGCGACCAGGCCGGCACCGAAGCGCTTGGCCCGGTCGGAGTCGCGCTGGGTCATGGCGAGGCCGACGTCGTCCATCTTCACGATGGCCGCGACCAGCCCGTAGACCACGATCGTGATCAGCACCGCCACCACGGCGAGGATGATCGCCCGCGAGACGATGGGCTCGTCGATGACCTCCTCGAGCGAGATCACCATGATCTCGGCCGACAGGATGAAGTCGGTGCGGATGGCGCCCGAGACGGTCTCCTCCTCGGCGTCGGGGCCCTTGACCGCAGCCGGTACGTCGTGGTCGTGGTCGTCCTTCTTGAGCGCATGGATGATCTTGTGCGCGCCCTCGAAACACAGGAATGTGCCACCGACCATCAAGATGATCTCGACGAGGGTCGGGGCGATCTCGCTGAGCAGGATCGCCACCGGCAGGATGAACAACAGCTTGTTGCGCAGCGACCCGGTCGCGATCCGCTTGATGATCGGCAACTCGCGGTCGGCGGCGAGGCCCTGCACGTAGGCCGGGGTGACGGCGGTGTCGTCGACGACCACGCCGGCCGCCTTCATGCTCGCCCGTCCGGCGGCGGCGCCGACGTCGTCGATCGAAGCCGCGGCGAGCTTGGCCAGCGCCGCCACGTCGTCGAAGAGTCCAACCAAGCCGCCGGCCATGGGCGCACGCTACCGGCCGTGCGAGAAGGCTCGGGGATCGAGCCCCTTGCGGGATCCTGCGCCGATAACTATCGTTATTATCAGACATCCGCCGCTACACCTCCATGGGGGAATACCTGATGAGCACCCGTTCCGACGCCGACATCCTCGGCCGTGAAGACGTCGACGACCTCGACGCCATCCTCGCGATGACCAACACCGACATGGACTCGGTCATCCACACGGTCCAGGACAACGCCGATGCGCTGTTCACCTGGGACTACGAGCGCAGCCGGCCGCCGCTCGTCAAGCTCTACGAGAAGGCCAAGACCTCGATGTGGAACGGCGAGACCGACCTCGACTGGTCCACCGAGGTCGACCAGGAGAAGATCGCCGCCGAGTCGCCGATGACGATGACCACCGACATGATCGCCGAACTCGGCATCGACGTGAAGGGCACGTCGCTCGAGAAGTGGACGAACAAGGAGTGGACGGAGAACGCCATCGAGTCGCAGAACTGGAGCCTCAGCCAGTTCATGCACGGTGAGCAGGGCGCCCTCGTCTGCACCGCCAAGATCGTCGAGACGGTCCCGTGGATCGACGCCAAGTACTACGC
>JAPKDO010000228.1 GCA_028822535.1 Acidimicrobiales bacterium | reverse complement strand
TCGTGGTCGTGTCCTGCACGTCCTCGGTCGTCGTGGTCGTGTCCTGCACGTCCTCGGTCGTCGTGGTCGTGTCCTGCACGTCCTCCGTCGTCGTGGTCGTGTCCTGCACGTCCTCCGTCGTCGTGGTCGTGTTCGGCGTGCCGTCCGCACAGAAGGTGATGTGGCTGAAAACGCCGTCGTCCCGCGGATCGACGAGACCGGTGTCCGACACCACCGCCGGGTCGTAGACGTACACGTTGGCGTCGTTGCCCTGCTTCACGATGGCCGCCGAGACGGCGTAGTCGGAGAACTCGTCGACGACGAAGTCGATCGTGTCGTCGTCGTTGAAGGTCCAGTCGACGATCAGGCCACCACCCGATGCCGTGCCGGACTCACCGGAGTTCCCGGCGCTGTCGAACTTTGCTTCGATCGCACCCGGGCCGAGGACGTCGACGCAGTTCGGGTTCGTCTCGCCCCCTGGGTTGAGCGTGGGATCCACGCTGGCCGCGCCAGCGAAGGTCGGAGCGAACGCCAGCAACGCTCCCGAGAGGATCGCGGCGACGCCGACGCCTGCGATCGCTTTGGCTTTCAATGAACCGTTCATCTGTTCCCGCTCCGTCGATGAGTATCGCCTCAAACCGTACGGCGTCGACCCGCCACGTGGATATTCCTCGATCGCCGAAGCTGCCGACTCTGCGGCTGCGGGAGGAGAAATTTCAATGCATTTCGATCGCGACCCGCGTTCCGGTCACGCAACGTGCAGCCAGTCTCACTGATCGTCACCCTTGTTCGGGGTGGGCGCTCGGGTCGGGGCTCACGACATCGGCGAGAGGGCGGGCGCGATCAAGGGCCAGGGACG
The DNA here is from genome assembly GCA_028822535.1 of Acidimicrobiales bacterium. Classification (GTDB taxonomy): domain Bacteria; phylum Actinomycetota; class Acidimicrobiia; order Acidimicrobiales; family Salinilacustritrichaceae; genus Salinilacustrithrix. The sequence continues at coordinate 5,476 of JAPKDO010000228.1, read as the reverse complement.
CTCCCGTTCCACCGCGAGCGCCACGTCGAAGAGGAGCGCATCCTCGTGGTGGCGCCCGAGCACCTGCATGCCGACCGGCAGACCGTCCACCGTCCCGGCCGGGATCGACACTGCCGGGTTGCCGTAGATGTTCGACAGGATCGTGAGGGCGCCCATGCCGATGAGATCCGGGAACTGCTTCGACGCCAGATCGAGGATCCTGCTCGGCGCGCTGGGGGCGACGCCCGCCGCCGTGCGGACCGTGCCGAGCATGCCCCGGTAGACCCACTTGGCCACCGTGCTCGACTGGGCCCATTCGATGAAGCTGTCGGTCGGACTCGACGTCGTCCACTCAGCCGGGAAGGCCGGGCCCGGGTTCGTCGCTGCGATCACGAAGTCGACGTCGTCGAACACCGACGCCATCACCTCGTTTGCCTCGACACGCATCTTCTCGGCGGCGGCCGCGGTGTGGAGGTTGTACACACCGGTTGCGAGGCGCAGTCCCATGGCCACCTCCTCGGTCATGTCGTCGGCGCACGCCGGCCAGCGGTCACCGAGGTCGGCGAGCAGCGTGGCGAGGTTGCCCATCGCCCACTGCGCCGTGAGGTTCGGCGGGTTCACGTCGCGATCGACGAGGATCATTCCGGTGTCGGCGATCAGCGCCGCCGCCTCGGCGCGGATCCGCTCCTCGACACCGGGTTCGAGGGTGACGCCACCCAACGCCGGGACGATCGCCACCCGCTTGCCCGCCAGGTCGTGCGAACCGAGACCAGCCTCGAAGCTCTCGTGCTTCGGGAGGCTGGTGGGGTCGCCACCGTGGGGTCCGGTGATGACGTCGTAGAAGCGAGCGGCGTCGCGCACGGACCGGGCGAGGTTGCCCAGCACCACCGTGTGCGGACGCATGTAGGCACCCGGACTGCGAGGCGTCCGACCGAACGTTCCCTTCATGCCCAACAGTCCGGTGTAGCCAGCCGGGATGCGGATCGATCCACCCCCGTCGCCACCGCTGGCCAGGGAAACGAGACCGCCTGCGACCGCCGACGCCGAACCACCGGACGAACCGCCGGCGGTGCGGCCGTGGCGCCACGGGTTGTGCGCGACGCCGTTCAGCTTGGTGACGCTGATGTTCAGCCCGCCGAACTCGCTGGCCGTGGTCAATCCCACCGGGACGGCGCCGCCGTCGTCGAGGAGACGCTCGGTGACCACGCTCGTGTGGGTCGCGATGCGATCGCGGAAGACCAGCGATGCCTCGGTGTGAGGCCAGCCCGCAACCGGCTCGAGTTCCTTGATGCCCGAGGGGACGCCACCGAAGGGGAGGTCGACGTCTGCGGCCTCGGCCGCCGCACGGGCGCGCTCCGGGTCGACGAACGAGAAGCAGTTGAGATCGCTGGCTTCGATCGCAGCGAGCGTGGCTTCGAGCTCTTCGACCGGGCTCCGCTCGCCCGCACGAAATGCGTCGACGAGCGAGCAGGCGTCACCCGTCCACGTGTCGAAGGTCGCGGTCTCGGTGGACGCCGTGTCGGTCATGGCGGGCATCATTGCACCGGGCTCGGCGGTGCGTCTGCGACCGCATCACCTCACGACGCAGCGATGGCGGCCTCCGCGGCGCCCGGCCGTCCGGCGATGATGCCGTCGATCCCCATCGCCACGAGCGACGAGTAGAAGGTCTCGTTCTCCTGCTCGGAGGCCGTGTCCATCCAGACCCAGACCGCCAACCCGTCGGCGTGGGCCTTGGCGATGCTGTCGACGTTCAGGACCTCGACGCCGTCGAACGCCGGCGGCACCTGCACCACCCGATGGTGGTCCGCCAGTGGTTCGCCGCCGAGGAGCCATGCGGTCATCTCGGCCACACCGGGGCTGGTCGCCACGTCGGGAGCCGCCTGGTGGAAGGCGGCGACGATCTCGGAGTCGAACGAGACCACGACGGTCGAGTCGGTGCGGTCGAGTTCGTCGAGCGCCCGGGCGAGCGTCTCCGCGTTGCGGATGCCCGCCGCTCCCTCACCCTTGATCTCGATGTTGAACGGCACGTCCGGGAAGCGCTCGTCGAGCTCGGCCAAGGTCACCATGCGGAAGTCGTCGGGGCCGTAGCCCTCGGGGGGATCGGTGTCGCCGGTCCGGACACCCCGGAACTCGTACTCCTCGACCGGCCGGTCCTGGCACGGCCAGCACTCGGGACTGAACCAGTACGCCTTGTCGAGCGCCTGGAGCGTCGCCAGGTCGGTCTCGGCGACGACGAGCGATTCGGCCGTGGTCTTTGCCGTGTCGGCGTCGTGGTGCACGACGACCACGTCGTCGGCCGTCGCCCAGATGTCGAACTCGAGTACGTCGGCGCCGGCGGCGATCGACTCGGAGAACGCGTACATCGTGGAATGCGGGAAGTCCTGATCACCGCCGGCGTGGGGGATGTTGAGCACTCGGTCCCCCGCCAGGAGTTCGTCGACCGTGGGCGGCGCGGTGGGCGGCGCCGTGGTTGACGTCGTCGCCTCGGCCGTCGTCGTGGTCGCCTCCGTGGGGTCGGGCGACGGGGACGCGGTGTCGTCATCCGTGCACCCGGCGACGAGGGCGAGGGAGACGAACGACGAGACGAGGAGACGACGCATACCGCGAGCCTGCCGCACGTGCGTGTGATCGGGGTGTAGGGAATCGTGTCGTTGCGACGATGGACCGAGTGATGGGAGAGCCAGTGCGGGACGCATCGTCATCGGAGAGCATCGATCAGCGGCGACGGCTCGTCGACCTCTACGACGCATCGATGCCCGAGGTGTACGGCTACCTCTCCTCCCGCTGCGGGTCGGCGACCGTCGCCGAAGATCTGACGTCGGAGACCTTCCTGGCCGCGGCCGACGCGGTACGACGTGGCGTCGTCCCCGACCTCACCGTCGCCTGGCTGATCGGTGTGGCGCGCCACAAGTTGGTCGACCACTGGCGGCGACGGGAGCGCGACGACCGACTGCTCACCGCGGTCGAGTCGCAACCCGTCCCCGATGACGACCCATGGGAGGTCCACCTCGACCTGCTCGTCGCCCATCGGGTGCTCGGCCAGCTCGGCGGCCACCACCGCAGCGCGCTCACGCTCCGCTACCTCGACGAACTCCCTGTGCGCCGGGTCGCCGAGTGCCTCGGGCGTACCGAGGGTGCGACGGAAGTGCTGCTGGTCCGGGCCCGAAAGGCGTTCCGGAGGATCTATGACGACCTGACCGGCGACCCGAACCCCGGCGACCCGACAGGAGGGGAACGATGACCACGAACGATCCCTTCGAGGCGCTCGGCTTCCCGCCAGAACGCCAAGAGCCTCGCGCCCGGTTCGCCCGCGACCTGCGCAGCCGCCTGGTTGCCGCGCTCGACCTCGACCTCGACCCTCCACCCGCCGTCGACCTTCCCGAGAGGAAGCCCACCATGACCTCGACGCCAGACCCTGCTGCGACCATTGCAGTCCCCTACCTGACCGCCTCCGACGCGGCTGAAGCCCTGGACTGGTACGCCGAGGCATTCGGCGCCGTCGAGGAGTTCCGGGTGGTCGGCGACGACGGTTCCATCGGTCACGCGCAGTTCCTGGTCGGATCGGCACGGTTCATGCTCTCGGACGAACACCCGTCGATCGGCGTCGTCTCGCCCACGACACTCGGCGGGACGGGGACCGCGATCCACCTCACGGTCGCGGACGTGGACGCGATCTTCGCCCGCGCCGTGGGGGCCGGCGCCACGTCGCTGACCGAGCCCGAGGACCAGTCGCACGGATCCCGCCACGGCACGATCGTCGACCCGTACGGGCACCGATGGATGCTGTCGCAGGATCTCGAGCAGTTCGACGTTGCGACCTACGCCGAACGCGAGGACGTCGCCGACTCCGAGTGGTCGGTCGAGATCTCCGGTATCTCGGGAGGCGAGCGGGTGACGGCCGCCGACCGGCCGGGAACCGGCGGCGGGATCTGGGCCGGCGTGTTCTACGACGACGCCCTCGCCGGCATCCGGTTCCTGGTCGACACATTCGGTTTCGAGGAACAGATCGTCGTGACCGCCGACGACGACACGACGGTGGTCCACAGCCAGTTGCGGTGGCCCGAGGGCGGCATCGTCCAGGCCGGCACCCACGACCCCGACAACGAGTTCACCCACCCGCCGGGCGACCAGTCCCTCTACGTCGTCACCGCCGACCCGCACGCCGTGTGGGAGCGATGCCGGGCCGCCGGCGTCGCCGTCGTACGGGAACCCGAGTCCCCTGACTACGACCCGGACGGCATGGGCTTCGCCGTACGGGACCCGGAGGGCAACATCTGGAGCTTCGGCAGCTACGGAGTAGACGCCTGACCCGGCGTGGCTGAACTCGACGTGTGAGGCGTCGGGGGCCGACGCTCACGACGTCGAGAATGGGGCGGCGGGTGCTGCACCCAGCGCTGGCCAGACTTGCGGCCGCCCACGGGTCAGATCGGGCTGACCGCCATGTCGGTCGGTGAGCCGCCGGCGGTCGGCGTGCAGGTGTACTCACCGGCGGGCACTCCGGCCAGGAGCCCGAGGCAGCGACCGGCGGCGCGCTGGCCGAAGGCGTTCGGGTGCAGGGACTCCTGGGCGTCGCCCTGGTTGTACCCGGTGTTGAGCCAGCGGATCCACTCGTGCTGGGCGCCGCTCGGGCTGGAGGTCACGTGGCTCCGCTGGGTCGAGCAGACCTCGCGGCCCTGCATCGAGTCCTGCATGTCGAGGAACTCGGCACCCTTGCTCGCCGCAACGGCTCGGAGGGCGTCGCTGATCTGGGGGACGAGCGAGTCGCGCGCCCAGTCCGCGTCGCTGTTCCAGAACGGGCAGCCACCGTCGTCCCACCGGCTCCAGCCGGACTCGGGGTAGCGGTTCTCCGAGGCACGCGGGATCGGCGACGGGTACGACCGCACGACGAGCCGGTACGAGCCCGGCGCTTGGCCCGCCGCACTCAACGTCGAGCGGATGTCGTCGATCGATGCGGCGACGCCGGCCATGGCCGCCGGAATACGCGCATCGACGTTGGGCTGTTCGTCACCGGCGCAGGTGTTCTTCCACCACCAGGGACTGGTGAACCAGTCGGTGGTGCAGCTGATGATGATGTCGGAGAAGCCGAGGTCGTTGCCGCCGATCGACAGCACGACCATCTCGACGTCATGCGTTGCAGCGACGCCGGCGAGTTGATCGGCCTGCGGCGCGTAGCCGTTCTGCGGGGTCCCGCCGGAGCGCACGTTCGCCGTCTGGGCTCCGGAGCACGCCAGGTTGATCGTGGCGTCGACGGCGATCCCGGTCGAGTGGATGTCGGCGACGTCGGAGCGGTGGCAGCCGTTGCTGTCGGTGCCCTCGACGTAGACGCTGCCGATGTCGTATCCCGAGCCGTTCCAGGCGCGATCGGTCCCATCGCGGCTGCCGTCGTTGTCCGCGCTGTTGCCGTCCCAGCGCCCGGCCTCGCCGGAGATGTACGAGTCGCCGAGCGACACCACCGCGGTCGGCAACTCGACCGGCGCCGGCGGGTTCTTCGGCGGCT
>JAPKDO010000227.1 GCA_028822535.1 Acidimicrobiales bacterium | reverse complement strand
CGCGACGCCGGGGTCGACGACGCGACGTTCGGGCGGGGTCTCGACGTCGTCGTGAGCTTCGGCGGCGACGGGACGATGCTGCGCACGATCGACCTCGTCGGAGACGACGCCGTTCCGGTGATCGGCGTCAATGTCGGACAACTCGGGTACCTCACCGAGGTCGACCCCGACGGTGCGCGGATGGCCGTGAAGCGCTTCCTGTCGGGCGCCTACGAGATCGAGGAGCGCATGATGCTCTCGGTCGAGATCGACGGCGCGGCGCACGACGTTCCCCACGAGGTGTATGCGCTCAACGAGGCGGTGATCGAGAAGACCCCGTCCGGTCACACGGTCCGCCTGGCGGTGAGCGTCGACGGCGAGTTCTTCACGACGTACGCCGCCGACGGGTTGATCGTGGCGACGCCGACAGGTTCGACGGCGTACTCGTTCTCGGCCCGTGGTCCCATCGTGTCGCCGCGCCATCGCTGCCTCGTCGTGACACCGGTGTCGCCGCACATGCTCTTCGACCGCAGCATGGTGCTCGATCCGGCGGCGTCGCTGCGTATCGAGGTCACCGGGCATCGCCCCGCCACGATCTCGGTGGACGGACGGAACCTGGTGAGCCTCGAGCCAGGCCAGGCGATGCGATGCACGGCCAGCACGCGTACCGCGCGGCTGGTGACGTTCGGCGACCATGACTTCCTCGGCATCTTGAAGACCAAGTTCGGGCTGGCGGATCGATGATCACGGAACTCGTCGTCCGCGACCTGGGGGTCTTCGCCGAGGCGCGTCTGGTGCTGGGTTCGGGATTCACCGCGCTCACGGGCGAGACCGGTGCCGGTAAGTCGCTCGTCGTCGGCGCCATTCAACTGCTGCTCGGCGCCCGTGCCGACGCGTCGGTCGTCCGTCCGGGCGCGGTCGAGTCGACGATCGACGGTCGTTTCGTCGACGCTGACGGTGACGAGATCGTCCTCTCCCGCGTCGTGCCCGCCGACGGGCGGAGCCGCGCCTACGTGAACGGGCGCCCGGTGACGATCGCCGAACTGGCCGACCAGGGTTCCCGTCTCGTCGAACTCCACGGCCAACATGCGCACCAGCAGCTTCTCCGCCCAGCCGAGCAGCGAGCGTCGCTCGACCGCTTCGCCGGCGTCGATCTCGAGCCGTTGCTCGCTGCTCGTGACGAGATCCGTTCGATCGACCGTGCGCTCGAACAGCTCGGGGGCGACGATCGGACCCGAGCGCGCGAACTCGACCTGCTCCGGTACCAGCTCGAGGAGCTGGACGCCGCCGACCTCACCGATCCGGCCGAAGACGAAGGGCTCGACGCCGAGGAGGACCTTCTCGCCGACGCGGTGAGTCATCGAGCGGTCGCCGAGCAGACGTCGGATGCACTGGTCGGCGACGAAGGGGTCCACGACCGACTGCAGGATGCGGTCGGCGGCCTCGCCGGCCGCGCACCGTTCGCCGAGCTCGAGGCTCGGTTGCGAGCGGCGGCCGCCGAGGTCAGCGAAGCAGCCCACGATCTCCGCGACCTCGCCGAGGACATCGCCGACGATCCGGAGCGCCTCGACGCCATCCGCCGCCGACGTCATCTGCTGTCGGAGCTCCGCCGGAAGTACGGCGAGACGCTGGCCGATGTCATCGTCGAGCGCGATCGCGTTCGTGCTCGGCTCGAAGAACTGGCGTCGCACGACGAACGAGCCGCCGAACTCGACCGGGCGCGACGCGCTGCTGTCGACGCCGAACGATCGGCCGCCGCCGTCGTCGCCAAGGCGCGACGCGCGGCTGCGCCGGCGCTGGGTGGAGGGGTACAGGAACGGCTCCGGGATCTCGCGATGCCCCATGCCGAGGTCGTCGTCGACGTGGCTGGTGACGACCCCGCCGACGACGTCAGCTTCCTCCTCGCAGCGAACCCGGGAGCGCCGCCCCAGCCGATGGCGAAGGTCGCGTCCGGTGGCGAACTGTCGCGCTCGACGCTCGCGCTCCGGCTCGAACTCACGGCCGGACCCCCGTCGTTGGTGTTCGACGAGGTGGATGCCGGCATCGGCGGGGAGGCGGCGTGGGCGGTGGCCCGGTCACTGCAGGCGCTGGCCAGTCGACATCAGATCCTCGTGGTGACCCACCTCCCGCAGGTCGCCGCATTCGCCGACGCACAGCTGTCGATCACGAAGCGAGCCGGCGACGGCTCGACCCACGCGTCTGTGGAACCACTGGACCACGATGCAAGAGTGGAAGAGATCGCGCGCATGCTCTCGGGTCAACCCGACTCCGAGGTCGGTCGAGAGCACGCGATCTCCCTGCTCGCCAAAGCATCCGGACGCACCACATGAGCCAACAACACGCCGTCCCGGACGAATCGGTCGTCGTCGGCACCGCGCGTGTGGACCGTCGGACGAAGGCGCTGGTGAACCGACTCGGGGCGTCCGACGTCGCGATCATCGACCATGAGGACCTCGATCGTGTCGCCGCCGAGACGCTCGTGGGCGCGGGCCCGCTCGCGGTGATCAACGCGTCGGCATCGCTGTCGGGCCGGTACCCGAACATCGGGCCACTCGCCCTCACCGAAGCCGGCATTCCCCTGATCGACGCTGCGGGGCCCGACGTGATGGCGATCACCGAGGGTGCCGAGATCACGATCGAGGGCGGGCGCATCCTCGTCGACGGCACCGAGATCGCCACCGGCGAGCGACAGAGCACCGAACTGCTCCTCGAGGGGATCGACGACGCCAAGGCGACGATGGGTGCCGAGCTCGAACGCTTCGCCGAGAACACCCTCAACTACATCCAGGCCGAGGGCCACCTGCTCGTCGACGAGCCCGACGTCCCCGATGTCGTCGGGCTCGACTTCCGGGGTCGCCATGTCCTGATCGTCGTGCGCGGCATCGGGTACAAGGAGGATCTCGAGATCCTGCGGCGGAGCGGCTATCTGAGTGAGCAGAAGCCGCTGCTCATCGGTGTCGACGGGGGAGCGGATGCGCTCCTTGAGATCGGCCAGAAGCCGGACCTGATCATCGGCGACTTCGACTCCGTGTCCGAGCGTGCGCTCAGGAGCGGTGCCCGGCTGGTGGTGCACGGCTATCGCGACGGCGGTGCGCCCGGCGGCGCTCGTCTCGAGGAGATGGGTCTCGACTACGAGGTCTACGGCTCCGAGGGCACCAGCGAGGACATCGCGATGCTGCTGGCGTACGAGAAGGGTTGCGAGTTGATCGTGGCCGTGGGCACGCACAACTCCATGGTCGAATTCCTCGACAAGGGACGGGCCGGCATGGCCTCGACGTTCCTGGTGCGTCTCAAGGTCGGACCGCTGCTGGTGGACGCCAAGGGCGTGAGCCGGCTGTACAAGCACACCATCCGCGGACGCGATCTCGTCTTCATGGTGCTCGCAGCGATCTTCACCATGGTCGTCATCATCCTCGTGAGCGAGCCCATCCGCTTGCTCATCCGTCTCTACTGGGTCTCCCTCACCTCATGATCAACCTCCGCTATCACATCGTCTCGTTGACGGCCGTCTTCTTGGCCATGGGCATCGGCCTGGCGCTCGGGTCGACGTTCCTGGAGCGGGCGACCGTCGACAACTTCGACGGGCAGCTCGACAGCCTGCAGACGAGACTCGAAGACCGTGAGGACCGCATCGGCCAACTGCAGAACGAGGCGGACCGCAGATCCGAACTCGACGAAGCACTCGACGAACAGGCCTCGGGACTGCTCGCCGGCCGTCTCGACGGCGTGCCGGTGGTCGTCTTGTCGTCACGTGGGGTGGAAGAGACCGATGTCCGTGCCGCAGTGCAGTCGCTCGTCGTGGCATCCGCCGACGTGCAAGGCACGTGGTGGCTCACCGATCGGTGGCGTCTCGACGACGACGGCGAGGTGAGCGATCTCGCCGACCTTCTCGACGAGGACTCGGCCGATCCATCTCGACTGCGGCGAACGGCCATCGACGCGCTCGGTGGCGATCTCCGCGCCCGGTCACTGCTCGGCGACGACGCTCCGCCCGAGTCCGACACCGGAACGGACGAGGTGCCATCCGACGAGGTGCCGGTCGATCCGGAGTCCGACCCGACGTCCGTTCCGGCCGACACCACCGCGACGGATCCCGACGCTCCGCAGGACGCCGGGACGCCCGACGTGGAGGCGGCGACGCCCGACGACAGTCTCACCCTGCTCGAAGCACTGATCGAGAACGGCTTCATCGAGTTCGAGGCGGTTCCCGGTGGCCCCGAGGAACCGCAGTTCCCGGACGGCACCCGGCTGCTGCTCGCCGGTGGCTCCCCGGACGTACCCGACGATCTGGTGCTCGAACCGCTCCTCGATCGCATGGGCCGGGCAACCGACATCCCGGTGTTGGCCGTGCTCAGCTCGGCGACGGAAGGTGATGGCGGCGTGAGCGACGCTGTTCTGGTCGTGCGCCAGGACGAAGCGCTTCGAGAGCTCGTCTCGACGGTCGACGCCCTCGAGCACTTCGACGGGTTCGCCGCCATGATCCTGGCGTTGGCCGACCTCGCAGACGGGACGGTCGGGCACTACGGACTCGACGAGAGCGCGTCTCGCCTGCTGCCCACCGTCCGGTCGCCGTGAACCAGCCCGTCGACGAGCGTCGGACACTCGCTCGTTCGACGGCCGCCCAGACCGTCCTGACCGGGATCAGCCGGCTCACCGGATTCGGCCGGATCGTGGTCGTCGCCGCGGTGCTGGGCACGACGTTCCTGGGCAACACCTATCAATCGGCGAACACCATCCCGAACATCGTGTTCGAGTTGTTCGCCGCCGGCGCACTCCAAGCGGTGCTCGTCCCGGCGCTTGTTGCCCGCTTCGACCGAGGAGACGACGAGGGAGCGCACCGACTCGCCGGTTCGGTTCTCGGCCACACGATGCTGGGACTCGGCGTGTTCGTCGTCGTCGGCGCCCTGGCCTCACCGCTCCTCATGCGCCTCCTGGTCTCGGGCGTCGACGACGCCGCGGTCCGCAACGACCAGGTCGCGCTCGGCACGGTGTTCCTCCTCATCTTCTTGCCGCAGGTGTTGATCTACGACGTCGGTCTGGTCGCCACCGCCGTGCTCCACGCCCGCGGGCGTTTCGGGGTCCCGGCCTTCGCTCCCGCCATCAACAACGTCGTCGTGTGCGCCGCCTACGGCACGTTCTGGTGGATGCGCCGTGGTCAGGAACCGAGCCTCGACCTGTCTGCGGCGGAGATCGCCGTGTTGGCAGGGGGAACGTCGCTGGGCGTGGTCGCGTTCTGCGCCCTGCCGATCGCTGCCGCTCGCAGGACGGGTTTCCGATTCCGATTCAGTCTCGACCGCAGCGAGCCCGACGTGCGCGCCCTCGCCCGCAACGGTCTGTGGGCCGCGGCCTTCCTCGGTATGACCCAGGTCCTGTTGACGGCTGTCCTGGTGCTCGGCAACCGGGTCGAGGGAGGAATCGTCGGCTACCAGGTCGCGTTCACGTTCTTCATGCTCCCGCACGCGCTGTTCGCGTTGCCCGTCCTGAACACACTGTTCCCCGACGCAGCACGGAAGTGGCAGGCGAACGACGCCGAGGGGCTCACGCTCACGGTCGAACGTGGCACGCGGGCGATCGCATTCTTCGTCCTACCGGTCGCTGCCGCGTTCATCGCGCTGGCCGGACCGATCTCGGACGTGGCCCTCTTCGGCGAGGTCACGCCCCAGGGCGTCGACATCGTGGTGGCCGCGATCGTCGGCTTCGCGCCGGGGCTGTTGGGCTATGGGCTCTTCTACTTCCTCTCGCGCATCTGGTACGCCATGGACGACACCCGCACGCCGGCCATCGTGCACGCGGCCGTCGTCGTCGCCGGGGTCATCGTGATGGTGGTCGCGACGTCAGCGGGGGACGGTGCCGCTCGGATCGGCTCGCTGGCGTGGGCCCACACCGGCATCTACGTGGTGGGGGCCGTCGTCCTGGGCGTGGCACTGGTTCCGCGCCTGCCCCGTGCGCCGCAGGTCGGACGAGTGATCTCGACGGGAGTCGTCGCAGCCGTCGTGGGCGGCGCGGCAACGGCCGCTGTCGCTGGCGCACTCGATCCCGCAGGGCGCGTGCAGAGCGCGGTCGTCGTGGTGGTCGCCGGCGCCGCTGGAGGGATCGTGTACCTGCTCGTGCAACAGTTGCTGGGCGGCACTCGGCCGGGGAACGTCGTTCGACTGCTGCGGGGCTCCGATGCGTGACCGCGTGGACGCTCCGTCGCCGCGAGTGCTCGAACTTCTCGGGCCCTCGACCGGCGGGATCCGTCGGCATGTCTCCTATGTGACCGAGGTGCTCCGCGACGATGGTTGGTCGGTCGACATCGCCGGCCCGACCGGCGTCCTGGACGACCTGGACCTCGTCGTGCCGGTTCCCGGCGGTGTCGA
>JAPKDO010000226.1 GCA_028822535.1 Acidimicrobiales bacterium | reverse complement strand
AGGAACGCGTTCCGAGAACGTTCTTTCGAGGGGCACCACCCCGCCCCCCCGGCGCCCGGGCGCACCACGAATCCCCTGGAATCGGAAGAACCGGCTGCTGTGACCGATTCAACAGCTGCAGATACCGGGCTGCTTGCTTGATTCATCTAGCGTTCGCTGCGCATGTCGACCACCGCCGCGCCCAAAACTCGATCCGCGTGGTTCACCGACCCGCGCACGAACCTGCTGTCGGGCCTCGTGGTGGCACTCGCGCTGATCCCCGAGGCGATCTCGTTCTCGATCATCGCCGGAGTCGACCCCAAGGTCGGGCTCTACGCCTCGTTCTCGATCGCGATCATCATCTCGCTCACGGGCGGTCGGTCGGGGATGATCTCGGCGGCGACCGCCGCCATGGCACTCGTCGTCATCCCGCTCGTCGCCGATCACGGCGTGGGCTATCTCTTCGCCGCCACGGTCCTCGCCGGCGCCATCCAGATCGGGCTGGGCTACCTCGGCGTGGGCGAACTGATGCGCTTCGTCCCACGCAGCGTCATGCTCGGATTCGTCAACGCGCTGGCGATCCTGATCTTCCTCGCGCAGGTCCCCCACATCCTGCTGTCGGACGAGGCGAACCGAGACCAGCTCCCCCTGAACCTGGCGTTCATCGCCGCCGGATTGGCGATCATCTACGGGCTTCCCCGCATCACCGCTCGCATCGGTGGCGCCGCCGTCCCGTCGCCGCTCGTCGCGATCGTCGTGCTCGCCGGTGCTGCCATCGGCTTCGACCTCGACCTCCCGACGGTCGGCGACATGGGGGATCTCCCCGACTCGCTCCCGTTCCTCGCGCTGCCCGACGTGCCGCTCACCCTCGAGATGTTGCGCATCATCCTCCCGTTCTCGATCACGCTGGCACTCGTCGGACTGCTCGAGTCCCTGCTGACCGCGCAACTCCTCGACGACCTGACCGACACCGACTCGGACAAGAACCGCGAGTCGCGGGGCCAAGGCATCGCCAACGTGTTCACCGGGTTCATCGGCGGCATGGCCGGATGCGCCATGATCGGCCAGTCGATGATCAACCACAAGACCGGCGGTCGCACCCGCCTGTCGACGCTGGCCTCGGGCGTGTTCCTGCTCATCTTGATCCTGGTCCTCGGCAGTTGGGTGTCGCGCATCCCGATGGCCGCGCTCGTCGCCGTGATGATCATGGTCTCGATCGGCACGTTCGACTGGCGCAGCATCCGGCCCGACACGCTGCGGTCGATCCCGAAGAACGAGACGACGGTCATGCTCGTCACGGTCGGCATCGTCGTCCTCACCCACAACCTCGCCTACGGCGTGGGCGCCGGCGTGCTGTTGTCGGCGGTGTTCTTCGTCCGCCATGTCTCCCACGTCGTGTCGGTCACCAGCGTCCTCGACCCGGAGAACACCGAGCGTCTGTACGCCGTGACCGGCCAGCTCTTCTTCGCGTCGACCAACGACCTCGTGCACCAGTTCGACTACGACGCCGTGCAGGTCCCCCGAGTCGAGATCGACCTCAGCGACGCCCGCATCTGGGACACCTCCGCAGTGGTCGCCCTCGACGCCGTCGTCGAGAAGTTCGCCGAGCGCGGCATCGAAGCCGAGCTCATCGGCCTCAACCGCCACGCCGAGCGCCTCCACAGCGACACCACCGGCAAGGTCCGTACGGGCCACTGAGCCCCAGCCGTCGTCGACGGCGAAACATGATCTTCTCGAAGGTCGCCCGGCGCGACGTGCGGCCGATCGGTACGGTCCGAGGCGATGGAGGGGCTGTTCACCGACTACGACACCGGCGGCTTCTTCGACGAAGCCCACGATGACGACGGGTCGGCGCGGTCGCACTACCAGGCCCTGATCGCACAGGTCGGGGGCTTCCCCCCGGCCGAACTGGACCGACGCGAGAAACTCCGCGACGAGGCGTTCCGCACGGCCGGCATCACCTTCACGGTGTACGGCGAGACCGAGGGCGTCGAGCGGACCTTCCCGATGGACCTCGTGCCCAGACTGATCCCGGCGGACGAGTGGAAGACGGTCGAGGCCGGCCTCGCCCAGCGGGTCACGGTGCTCAACCGGTTCCTCGACGACCTCTACAACGGCGAACGGGCGGCGGTGCGCGACGGCATCGTCCCGTGGTGGCTGATCGCGTCGTCCGACGGGTTCTGTCGCGAAGCCGCCGGCATCCCCGTGCCACACGGGGCCCGCTGTCTCGTCGCCGGCGTCGACATCGTGCGCGACGGCAACGGCGACTACTGCGTCCTCGAGGACAACCTGCGCAACCCGTCGGGCATCTCCTACGTGCTCGAGAACCGACAGGCGATGACCCGAGTGCTGCCGAAGGTCTTCGCCAACCACCGCGTCCGGCCCGTCGACCACTACGGCCTGTCGCTGCTGCACGCGCTGCAGTCCGTCGCCCCGCCGTCGGCGAGCGACGACCCGACCGTCGTCGTCCTGACGCCCGGCGTCTTCAACTCGGCGTACTTCGAACACGCCTTCCTCGCCCGCCAGATGGGCGTCGAGTTGGTCGAAGGACGAGACCTCGTCGTCGACGACCACACCGTGGCGATGCGCACCACTCAGGGCATGAAACGCGTCGACGTGATCTACCGCCGCATCGACGACGACTTCCTCGACCCGGTCGTGTTCCGGCCCGACTCCACGCTCGGCGTACCCGGGCTGATGGCCGCGGCGCGCGCGCAGACGGTGACGATCGCCAACGCAGTCGGCAACGGCGTCGCCGACGACAAGGCCGTCTACGCCTACGTCCCCGACCTGATCCGCTACTACACGGGCGAGGAACCGATCCTCCCCAACATCGAGACCTACCTGTTGTGGGAACCAGAACAACGCGCCCACGTGCTCGACCGACTCGATCAGTTGGTGATCAAACCGGTGGCCGAGGCCGGCGGGTACGGGGTGGTGATCGGCCCGAAGGCGACCGACGCCGAACTCGCCGAGTGCCGAGCGCAGATCGAGGCCGACCCGCGCAACTACATCGCACAGGAGGTGGTCCAACTGTCTCGCCACCCGACGCTCGTCGACGACCACATGGAGGGGCGACACATCGATCTGCGTCCCTTCGTCCTCTGCGGCGACAAGGTCGAGGTCATCCCGGGAGGGCTCACTCGCGTGGCGCTGACCAAGGGCTCGCTGATCGTGAACTCGAGCCAGGGCGGCGGATCGAAGGACACCTGGGTCCTGGCACCGGAGGACGCGTAGATGCTCGCCCGACACGCCGAATCACTGTTCTGGGCCGGTCGCCACATCGAACGGGCCGAATCGACCGCGCGACTGCTCGACGTGACCTACCACACCCATCTCGAGGCAATGGCCGGCAGCGAGACCGCGTCGTGGCACGACCTGCTCAAGATCCTCCACGTCGACCTCGCCTTCTCGGAGAGCGAACGCATCCTGAAGGCCGACGTCGTGTCGGAGTTCTTGGTGTTCGACCCGTCGAATCCGGGAACGATCCGCTCCAACGTGACCCAGGCACGGGAGAACCTGCGAGCGGTTCGCGAGCTGATCAGCACGGAGATGTGGGAAGCGGTCAACGCGTTCCACCTCCGGTTGTCCGCTCGCGACCTGAGCGACGACGTCCGGGGCGAGCCCCACGAGCTCTACGCCATGGTTCGCACGCAATGCCAGGCCCTCGCCGGCGTGGCGAGCGAGACGATGCCGCGCGACGAATGCTGGAACTTCCTGTCGCTCGGATGGATGCTCGAACGGTCGGTCATGACGCTGCGTCTGCTGCTCGTCCGGTACAGCCAACTGGTGTCGGCCGGCGCCACGGGCGGATTCCATCACTGGGTGTCGACCCTCAAGTCCGCATCCGGATCCGAGGCGTTCCGCCGCCGTTATCGGGCGTCGATGGATCCGGCGGACGTCGTGGCCTTCCTGCTCATGGCGCGCGACTTCCCACGGTCGGTCCTGTTCGGGCTCCAAGCCGCCGAGAAGGCGCTGAGCTGGATCGACGGGACGTCGTCGCCGAACACTCGGCCCCAACGGCTGCTCGGTCGACTGCGCGCCGATGTCGAGTTCCTCGACGTCCGCGAACTCCTCTCGGGCGACCTGTCCGTCTACCTCGACATGGTCGAACACGACATCCGTCAAGTCGCCGAGTCGATCGAGACGACCTACTTCCGCAGCACCGACGAGACGGCATTGCACGTGCTCGACCCGACGATGGTGTGGCGCTGACATGAGACCCGGAACGCCATGAGACCCGAAACGCCATGAGACCCGAAACGCCATGAGACCCGAAACGCCATGAGATTCGACATCCGCTACCGGCTGGCCTTCGAGTACCGCAACGTGGTGCGCCACTCGCAGAACGAACTGCGCGCGTGCCCGCTCACCGACGATCATCAGATGCTGCTGTCGTATCGCGTCGCCTCGAGTCCAATGGCGCGGGTGCACGGTTTCACGGACTACTGGGGGACCAGGGTCGACGCCTACGGGATCCGCGAACCGCACGTGGCGGTCGAGATCGTCGCGGAGTCCGCGGTCGAGACGCGCCAACGACCGCTCACCGTCGCGTCCCCGAGCATGGCGCAGTTGGCCGACCCCGAGTTCACCGACATCCACGCCGAGTTCCTGGCCCCGACCCGTCACACCGAACGGGGGGAACGAACGGTCGCGTGCGCCGCCGAGATTCGGGCTCGCGGCGAGATCGACGTCGTCAGTCTCGTGCTCGACATCCATCGCCGGGTCCATCGGTCGGTCACCTACGAGTCGGGGAGCACCGACATCGGGGTGACCCCGGACGATGTGCTCCGAGGCGGCCGCGGCGTGTGCCAGGACTACGCGCACCTCGCGGTGGCCCTGTGCCGCGAGCTCGGGGTGCCGGCCCGCTATGTGTCCGGCTACTTCTTCGCCGCCGACGACGCGACCGGTGCCGCAGTCGTCGGCGACTCGGCTGAGGTGCAGACCCACGCGTGGTTCGAGGCGGCGATCCCCGGTGCGGGATGGCTCGCTCTCGACCCGACCAATGCGCTCGCCGTGGGTGAACGGCACGTCGCCATCGGTCGGGGCCGCGACTACGACGATGTCCCACCGATCCGTGGCGTCTACGCCGGCGCGGCGGCGGCAACGCTCGATGCCGGCGTCGAGATGCGGCTGCTGTCGACCGCGTCGTCTTCCCCGGACCAGCCGCTCCCGCTCCACCAACAGGTCCAGCAACAGCAGTGAGGCCTGCGGCGGGCGACCGTCAGAGGCTGCAGTCGCGGACGTCGCTCGGGATCTCGACGTCCCACTCGACCTCGACGGTGTCGGTCCCGCCCATCGCGTCGGGCATCGTGGCCGAGCCCATGGCCCGACCGCCGTCGGTCGACTGGTCGTGGATCTGCGAGTCGAAGCCGCCGAAGGCCCGGCTGCCGTACTCGGACTCCACCGTGCTGCCGTCGACGGACACATCGTCGATGGTGCCCGAGGAAGCGTAGATGTTGATCTTCACGCCGTCGCCGAGTGCCTGGAGGTCGAGGTCGTCGTCACTCTCGGAGAACGGGATGCAGCGGTTCAGCGTCGAGACCGCATAGGCGTCGCCGTTGATCGTGATGGTGCCGAACTCGCCGGTTGCGGGCGCCTCGTCGTCTCCGTCGTCATCATCATCGGCGTCATCGGACGTGTCCTCGCCGGGGTCGTCGCTGGCGTCGTCGGACGCCGCGGCGTCATCGTCGCCTGACGTCGCACCGGATGCGTCGTCGTCGTCCCCGCCGCAGGCCGCAGCGAAGAGCAGCACCAGGGCGAGCAGCGCCGCCATCCCCAGTCGAGATCGAGTCATCGTCGCGTCCTCGCGTCGTCGGGCCAGCCGAATTGGCTGTGGTCAGATGATCCCCGATCCTGCCCGGATCGCACTACTCATTGATGGAGGGCGGGCTACTCATTCACGTGGCGCACCGACGAGCCCACGCAGGAGGGGCTCGAGAATCGCAACCCGCCTCACGGCCATCGGCGTCCTCGACGTGCGCCAGGGTGACGTCTCGACGGATCCAGGCGCGGACGGCGCCATCCGCCTCGGCCGCGGAACCGAGTTCCCGGGCGACTGACGCGTCGTCCGCGGTCTGGGATGACGACTCGGCGGGTATCCGATCTGGTCTCCATGACTTCCTCCTCTCGCTCCGATCGCGCCGCGCTGCCGGCCGAGTCCCGCTCCATCTGGTTCGACGGGGTCGCCGGCGACGGCCCCACCCACCGCTCCGACATCCCTTCGACTGTCGACTGTGTCGTCATCGGCGCCGGCATCGCCGGTCTCGCCACCGCTGCTCGCCTGCTGGAACACGACGTGACCGTGGCCGTGGTCGAGGCTCGTTCCGTCGCAGGCGGCGTTTGCGTCGTGGAGGTTGCAGGGGTGGATATC
>JAPKDO010000225.1 GCA_028822535.1 Acidimicrobiales bacterium | reverse complement strand
CTGGACGACGGTCTCGTCGGCCAGTGGTTGAGCCACCGCAACGAGGTCAGTGCCCTCGAAGCGCTCATCGGCAAGGGCTACGTGCTCGACACGATGGAGATCGCGGCGCCATGGTCGGCGCTCGAGTCCATCTACTCGGCAGCCACCACCGCACTCCGCGAGGTCCCCGGGGCGATGGCGGCCAGCGCCCACCAGTCGCACAGCTACTCCGACGGCGCATGCCTCTACTTCACGTTCGCAGGCAAGCCCGACGGCCCCGGCGACCGCGACCGCCTGTACCGGGCGTTCTGGGACGCGGGTCAACGGGCAGTGCTCGACAACGGTGGCGCGCTCAGCCACCATCACGGCGTCGGCTTGAACCGCAGCCGTTTCGTCGCCGAGGCCCTCGGACCGGCGTTCGGGGTGCTGCAGGCGACCAAGGACGCGCTCGACCCGAACGGCATCCTCAATCCCGGCAAACTCGGCCTGCGGTCACCGTTCGGTGAGGTCGCCTACCCGTGAACGCGTTGACGCGGTTCGTGCACGCACCGGCGGTGTTCGCCGGCGCGGGCGTGACGCTCGCTGTCGCGGTTCCCGTGGCCCTGCTCGCGCAGGTCCTCGACGATGCCGGAACCGTCGACGACGACAGCGCGTGGCTCTTCGTCCTCTTCGTGGTGATCCTCCTCGCCATGGCCGGCGGCGGCTACGTGGCGGCTGCCCGCCGAGCCGACGCTCCCCTGGTCAACGGGGCGGTGGCCTCGCTCGTCGCCTATGGCGTCGTGCAGGTCATCGGAGCGATTCGTCTCCTCGCCACCGATGGGTCCGTGGCGTGGGCTGCGATTCCGTTCTTCGCGCTGCTCGCGTCAGCGGCCGGCATGTGCGGCGGCCTCCTGGCGGACCACCGGGCGCGCAGCCGTCCGAGCCGGCGACCGAACAGCCGGACGACCGATGCCTGAGCATCGCCCGACGACAACCGGCCGATGACGATCGCTGTCATCGACGTCGGTACGTCGAGCGTGCGGGCGCTGGCCGTCGGCGACGACGGGACGACGGTGCACGAGGTCCGTGCATCCACCCTCCCCACTTCACCGGCGCCGGGACTGGTCGAGTTCGACCCGGTCGAGATCGCGACGGCGGCGATCGACCTCGCGCGCCAGGTCGTGCGAAAGGCAGGCGGTGTCGACGCCATCGGGATCGCGACGCAACGAGCCTCGACCGTGATCTGGGATGTCGAGACCGGCGATCCGGTCGGCCCCGGACTGGGCTGGCAAGACCTCCGGACCGTCGGCCGATGCCTCGAACTCCGCGCGAACGGCCTCTCGGTGGCTCCGAACATGACCGCCACGAAGGCCGAATGGCTCCTGACCCAGACCGACATCCCGTCCGATCGGATTCGGCTCGGAACCGTGGACTCGTGGGTCGTGTGGACGCTCTCGGGCGGAGCGCATCACCTCACCGACGCCACCAACGCCGCCATCACCGGCCTCTACGACGTCAGCGCCGGCGGATGGGACGACGACGTGCTCGAGCGGCTCGGCATCCCGCCGACCGCGATGCCGACCGTGGTCGACACCTTCGGCAGCGTCGGCGTGGCCCACGCCGTGCCGGGGTCCCCGCCGATCACGGCGATCGCCGGCGATCAGCAGGCGTCGTTGGTCGGCCAGGGCTGCGTGAACCCCGGCGACGCGAAGATCACGTTCGGCACCGGCGCCATGCTCGACGTCTGCCTCGATCGGCCGCCTCCCGCCACGACGCCCGCCGGGACCTTCCCGATCGTGGCGTGGCAACGGGACGGCCAGCCGACCTACGGGCTCGAAGCGCTCATGCTCGCGGCCGGCACCGCAGTCGAATGGCTCCGTGACGGCCTGGGCATCATCGAGACCTCCGAGGACTCCGCAGTTGTCGCCGCCCAGGTCGACGACACCGACGGCGTGACCTTCGTCCCGTCGTTGTCCGGAACCGGGAGCCCGGATTGGGACCACGGCGCACGAGGGCTGCTCATCGGCGCGACCCGGGGCACGACGCGTGCGCACGTCGTGCGGGCAGTGCTCGAAGGGGTCGCACATCGTGGCGCCGACCTGGCCGACGCCGCCGAGGCCGGGATCGGTGGGTCGATCGACCGTCTCCGGGTCGATGGTGGGATGAGCACGAACCCGGTCTTCGTGCAGGCGTTGGCCGATGCCGTCGGCCGCCCGATCGACGTCTCTGCGGAGCGCGAGGCGACCGCGCTCGGTGCTGGCCTGTTGGCCGGAGTCGGGCACGGCACCTGGCCCGACCTCGCGACCGCGGTGTCCACGCGCCCGGCGCCGACGACGGTGGAGCCTCGCCGGGAGACCGACCGAGCACGCTTCGGCGAGGCTCGGGCGCGGGCAGCCGGGTGGATTCCGGCGCTCAGCGACCTCGACCTGTAGCCGTCGTCGGGGTGAAACCGCTGCGCTGACGCGTTCCCACGGAATCACAGCGACGGAATTCGCTCGAGAAATCGTCGTCCGTAGTCATCCGGGTCGTGTCGAGGGTCCGTAGAACCCCTCGATGACACCAAAACGCACCATCGCCGCACTCCTCGCCTCCGGCGCCCTGCTCTTCGCAGCATGTGGCGACGACGACGACAGTGCATCCCCCGAAGACACGACGGAGACGTCCGCTCAGGACGACAGCAGCACTGAAGACGGTGGCTCCGACGGCGGAGAGACCGGCGGCGGCGAAGCCGTCGACACGGTCGACATCGTCGACTTCGAGTATGCCCCGGTCGACGCCACCGTCGCCGCCGGCAGCGAGGTCACCTTCACCAACGCAGACGGCACCCCCCACACCGCCACCGCCTCCGACGGGTCGTTCAACACCGACTCCATCGACAGCGATGGCGAGGGGGCGATCACCGCTCCCGACGAGCCCGGTGAATACGCCTACATCTGCAGCTTCCACCCGTTCATGAAGGGGACGCTGATCGTCGAATGATCTCGTCCCAGATCAGCCATCCGCTCTCTTCATCCCAGTCCAAGCCAAGTCCCATTACCCAGCAAGCAGGAGGTAACTGCGTGCAGACCAGTCCGAAGGAGCTCCGCCAGATGGCGGGCGACGTCGACGACATGCACCGAGATGCAATGCGGACGTTCACCGATGAAATCGGTGAACTCCACTTCGGTGACGAGTTCAAGGCGGGCCGACGAGCCTTCCTGAAGAAGGCCGCCGTCGGCGGTGCCGTCCTCACGGTCGGTTCCGCCCTGGTGCCGATCCAGAGCCTGCTCCCCGGAGCCGGCGCTCAGGAACTCACCGACGTCGACATCGCCGTGTTCGCCGAGAGCGTCGAACTCGCCGCCGTCGAGGCCTACAAGGCCGGTGCGCCCCTGCTCTCCGCAGAGGTCCTCCCCATCGCCGAGCTCTTCCTGGGTCATCACCAGGAACACGCCCAGGCATTCGCCGGCATCGCCGGCGACGCCGCCACGGGTGCGCCGAACCAGGCCCTCATCGACGCCCTCACGCCGACGATCAGCGGCCTGTCCGACGAGGCCGGTGTGCTCGCCTTCGCCAAGGATGTCGAGAACCAGGCCGTGGCCACCTACGCGTTCGCCCTCACTGCACTGCAGGACCCGGGCGCCGCGCAGGGCACCGCCACGATCCTCCCCGTCGAGTCGGCCCACGCCGCCGCACTCAGCCTCGCGCTCGGTGAGGGACCCGATCAGTGGTTCCCCAACGGTGCGTTCGAGTCCGCAGACATCGCGCAGGGCATCAACCCGGCCGACTTCCCGGTCTCGTGACCGGCCGCACGATCGAAAGGAATCACATGGAACAGAACGACTTCAGTCGTGACGAGTTCAACCGTCAACTCCGTGACGTGGAGGCCATGAACAAGGCCGCCATGCCGAAGTGGCGTCAGACGCTGGACAAGGTCTTCAACGGTGGCGTCGACATGACGTCGGCCGAGAAGGCCCATCTGCTGGGCGTGCCCGGCCGGCGCCAGTTCTTCAAGATCGGTGGCGCCACCATCGCCGGTGCAGCGCTGCTCGCCGCCTGTGGCGACGACGACGACACCGCCGAGGCGCCCACCTCGGGCGACGGTGGCGGCGACGACGCCGGTGGCGACGACGGCAACATGGACATCGTCTTGGCCAACACGGCGATCTCGCTCGAGATCCTGGCCATCGACACGTACCAGATCGGGATCGACTCCGGTCTGGTCACCACCCAGGCCGTCGCGGATGCTGCTGGGCTCTTCCAGCAGCACCACCGGGAGCACGCCGACGCCCTCAAGGGTGTCGTCGGCGACGGTGCGTACGACCAGGCGAACGCCGCGGTCAAGACCGCACTCATCGACCCGGCCGTCGAGTCCGCCTCGGAAGAGGGCGACATCATCAAGATCGCCTTCGACCTCGAGACCGCAGCTGCGCAGACCTACGTCTTCGCCGCCGGCGCCTTGAGCACCCCGGAGCTCCGCTCGACGATCATGACCATCGGCGGTGTCGAGAGTCGTCACGCGACGATCCTCGGCCGAGTGGCCGAGTACGAGACGGCGACGGTCTTCCCCGGCGCCTTCTACAAGTCGGACAACCCGCTCCCCGAGGGCGGCGTCATCACCGAATAACCGCCACGCCCGCACCGCGGGTACACGGCGGAGCAATGCGCCGAGGACCGCCTCTCTCGTGGAGGTGGTCCTCTTCGCGTTCCGAGGGAAGGATCGGTGGCGCACTGGGTAGGGAGGCGGCATGAACGACCCGACCCCGGACCCGACGACCGACTGGACGCCGGCCGAACCCGCGCCGACCTGGCTCGACGCCGACCGCCGGCCCGACGGTGTGTCGGACGAGACCGTGGACGCGTTGGGAACCCTCAGCGAGGCGTGCGAATGGCTCGAACGCGCGCGCGGTCACCTCTATGCGTTCCACCAGATGTCCGGTCGCGTCGACCTGCTCCTCGGCGAGGCAGTGGACGGCCTCCGGGAAGCGGGGCACGATGCGCTCGCCGATTCCGCCGAAGCCCACCTCATCGGACGCAACGTCCTCGACGGTCGCTGGAGCTTCCAGATCGTCGAGGAATACGACGCCACCTACTGGGCTGCGCTGCGCGACTTCCACGCTCACGCGAAGAACGTGCTGGTCGCCGGTGCCGACCACGTCTTCGAGTCCGAGATGAAGGACGACCGGCGAACCGCCGGCTCCGAGCACCACGAGCGGCGCCCGGAGCCGTGACGTTCAGGAACGCTTCTCGGCGTGTTCGATGCCGTGTTCCTGCTCGATCGACGCCTTGAACGCACCGAGGTCGTACTCGATGGCCGATTCCACGATCTGGAGAGCCGAGGCGAGGGTCTCGGCGACGCCGTCGGGGTCGAAACCGAGCTGGACGCCCATGCGGCTCCGGTGCTCGTCGATGTGATGGAACGTGATCACGCCCGAGTGTTCGGGGCCGGTGATGCTCTTCCAGGCGATCCGCTTCTCGGCCTGCACCTCGGTCACCCGGGCGTCGAATTCACGGACCACGGGGCCGAGCTTCACGGTCCAGTGCGAGATCTCGCCGTCGTCGGTGTCGATGCGCTCGACGACGGTGAGGAGGTCGGGAAGGTTCTCGAGCGACGCCCACTTGCGGTACGCCAACTCCACCGGAACGTCGAGGTCGATCGTGGTCTCCATGGTGCTCATGCCCCGGTCCGTACCCTCCGGGCCCTTCCGCCATCACCGCGGTGACCCCGTCCGAGGCGCGTCGTGGCAGGCTCGCGGTATGTAGACGAGACGATCGCGATGGTGAGTCGGACCGGTGACCGCGGCTCGTGTCCTTCGGGAAACGGGTCGAGGAAGGTCGGGGCTCCACAGAGCAGAGCGCTGGCGAGAGCCAGGACGGGGCGACCTGTCGGCAAAGGGCAACAGAGAGAAGACCGCCGATGGCTGCGCCTCCCTTCGAGGAGACGGAGCACAGGTGAGGGTGAAACGGTGCGGTAAGAGCGCACCAGCGTCGGTGGCGACACCGGCGGCTCGGCAACCCCCGCTCGGAGCAAGGCCAAGCGCGCCGCGGGCTGCTCGCCCGATCGGCCAGGTGGGCTGCACAGATGGATGGTCACCCACGGGGCCGGTTCGCCGACCCTGGGACAGAACCCCGCCTACAAGCCGGCTCACCATCGCTTCGCTCGGCATTCCGGCCTGTAGGCCTGCTGAGCAGGGATTACGCGGCGATTCTTGTTCCCACGGGATCCCGCTCGATCACGTCGGATCTCGTTGTCTTGAGGACTGCTGAGGACTGATTGAGGACCGCACGGCAACCGTCGACGGCGTACGCTGGTGTCATGTCCGACGCAGCGCAGCCCTCTGGCGAGGGTCCACACGGCACCTCGCTGTTGCCTGCCGATCTCACTCCGGAGCAGATCGCTGCGGCGCCGGTGCTCGAAGACGTCGG
>JAPKDO010000224.1 GCA_028822535.1 Acidimicrobiales bacterium | reverse complement strand
CGTGGCCACACCGCTGGTGGCGATCCTCAAGGAGCGCGAGCCGCACTACCGGGCCATCCGGACCCGTATCGGCAACCAAGAAGCGCGCCGATCAGGCCCTGGCGACGTCACCCCGGACGAGCCGGTGACGGCATCGACGTCCCGCTCCACGGGCGCCGCACCCGAACTGTCGGGCCGAGCGATCCCGCCCCGGCCACGCAAGAAGGGCAAGCGTCGCTGACGTGACGAGCCCACCTCCGCCGCCACCGCCCGCGCCGACCCCGGGGCCGTTGGAGCCGGTCGGCCTCGGCACGCGCTTCGGCGCGAAGTTGATCGACTGGATCGTGCTCTTCGTTCCCTCGATGGTCCTCGCCGTCGTCTTCGGCGGCGCGGCGACCGCTGGATTCCGCAGCGAGATCACGGTCCGGGACTTCATCATCGCCTCCGTGGCGACGCTGTTGACGTTCGCGTACTTCGTCGTCCTCGAATCGTCCCGCGGACAGACCGTCGGGAAGATGGCGGTCGGCATCAAGGTCGTCGGTCCCGACGGTCATCCGCCGACGATGGAGGTGGCGGCGAGACGCAACGTCTGGTCGGTCGTCTCCCTCGTGCCGATCCTCGGCGACATCGTGCAGTTGGTGCTCGTCATCGTCATCGCAGTGACGATCTCGAACGGCCCGTTCAACCGTGGGTGGCACGACAACTTCGCCGGCGGCACCGCCGTCGTCCGCAAGTAGCCGTTCCGCCTCATCCGATGGGGCAGACTTCAGACGTGTCCGACCCGGCGGTGCTGCTCGACCACCTGCGCGACGTCCCTGACTTCCCTGAGCCCGGGATCGTCTTCAAGGACATCACCCCGCTGTTGGCCGACGCCAAGGCCTTCCGGCTCGCCGTCGACGCCATCTCCGAGCCGTACCTCGACGCCTCGGTCGACATCGTTGCCGGCATGGAAGCGCGAGGGTTCCTGTTCGCCGCTCCGATCGCCTATCGCCTGGGCGCCGGCTGTGTCCCGTTCCGCAAGCCCGGCAAGCTCCCCTACGAGACCGTGGAGCACACCTATGACCTCGAGTACGGCACCGACACGCTCGCCGCCCACGTCGATGCGATCGGTCCGGGGGCGCGCGTGCTGGTGGTCGACGACGTCCTGGCGACCGGGGGAACCGCCGCCGCTGCGTGTGAACTCGTGGAAGGCCTCGGCGGGACGATCGTCGCGTGTGCCTTCCTACTGGAGTTGGGGTTCCTCTCCGGACGGGGGAGACTGGAGGGGCAGTCGGTGATGAGCGTGCTCACGATCTGATGCCTCTCGAACGGAAGGGAGCGGTGCCACAGTGACGTCGACGGTCGATCGGGTCCTTCCCTGGCGCCGCAGCAATCCGCCACCCGCCGAGGAGGTCGCGCCGCTGCTGGCCGAGTTCCGTTCGCGCCACGGGCGGATGGTCCGCACCGACATGATCTCCCGGGCCTACACCGCGTCTGCCGCGGCGCACGCCGGCCAGATGCGAAAGACCGGCGAGAGCTACATCCACCATCCGATCGCCGTCGCCCGCATCGTCGCCGGCCTCGGCCTCGACGACGTCACGATCGCCGCCGCCTTGCTCCACGACGCGGTCGAGGACACGGGCATGACGCTCGAGGACGTGGCGACGGACTTCGGCAACGATGTCGCTGCCATCGTCGACGGGGTCACCAAGCTCGAACGCATCCAGTTCGACAGCAAGGAGGAACAGCAGGCCGCGACCGTCCGCAAGATGATCGTGGCGATGAGCAAAGACCTGCGGGTTCTGATCATCAAGCTCGCCGATCGTCTCCACAACATGCGGACCATCGGCGGCATGCCGACGTTCAAGCAGGAACGCACCGCCCGCGAGACGCTCGACATCTATGCGCCCCTCGCGCACCGACTGGGCATGCAGGACATCCGACAACAACTCGAGGACCTGTCCTTCGCTGCCCTGCACCCGAAGCGGTTCGCCGAGATCGACCACATGGTGTCGACCCGTACCCCTGAGCGTGATCTGTATCTCCATCAGGTGATCGACCAGGTCAACGACCGGCTGACCGAACTGCGTCTGTCCGCCGACGTCACCGGCCGGCCCAAGCACCTGTGGAGCATCTACGAGAAGATGGTCGTGAAGGGGCGGGAGTTCAACGACATCTTCGACCTCGTCGCCATCCGCGTGATCGTCGACTCGGTCAAGGACTGCTACGCCGCCCTCGGGTCCATCCACGCCACGTGGAAGCCGGTGCCCGGGCGGTTCAAGGACTACATCGCCATGCCCAAGTTCAACCTCTACCAGTCGTTGCACACGACGGTGGTGGGGCCCCAGGGCAAGCCCCTCGAGGTGCAGATCCGCACGTCGGAGATGCACGCCCGGGCAGAGCGTGGTGTCGCAGCGCACTGGCAGTACAAGGCGAAACAGAAGGAAGCCCAGACCGGCTCCGACTACGCCTGGCTGTCGCGCATCATCGACTGGCAGGAGGAGACCTCCGACCCCGACGAGTTCATGAAGAACCTGAAGGTCGACCTCGAGGAGGACGAGGTCTTCGCCTTCAGCCCGAAGGGTCGCGTCATCACGCTGCCGACCGGGGCGACGCCGATCGACTTCGCATACGCGGTGCACACCGAGGTCGGTCACGCGTGTATCGGTGCAAAGGTCAACGGACGCCTCGTCCCGCTCGACACCGCGCTCGGCTCTGGCG
Organism: Acidimicrobiales bacterium; assembly: GCA_028822535.1. Lineage (GTDB taxonomy): Bacteria > Actinomycetota > Acidimicrobiia > Acidimicrobiales > Salinilacustritrichaceae > Salinilacustrithrix. Next base: position 3,684 of record JAPKDO010000224.1, on the reverse strand, counting down.
ACACGGTCGAGATCGTCACGTCCAAGGTCGATGGCGCCGGGCCGTCGCGCGACTGGACGAAGGTGGCCGTCAGCCCCCGGGCCCGCAACAAGATCAAGCAGTGGTTCTCCCGCGAGCGACGTGAGGACGCGATCGAGTCGGGCCGCGAAGATCTCGTGAAGGCGCTGCGACGCGAGCAGTTGCCCATCAAGTCCGATTCGGTCGCTGCAGCGCTCTGGGACATCGCGGCAACGATGAACTACGTCGACATCGACGCACTGCACGCCGCCATCGGCGAGCACCACGTGTCGGCCAAGTCGGTCGCCGGTCGCGTCGCCAAGGCACTGTCGGACGACACCGAGCGCGAGGAGCAGCTGCCGACCGTTCCGGTCCAGAACCGAGATGTCGGTGCCCGTGGCAAGCGCACCGGAGTGGGCGTGCATGTCGAGGGGCTCGACGACGTGATGATCCGTCTGTCGCGCTGTTGCACACCGGTGCCCGGAGACGAGATCGTCGGGTTCATCACGCGTGGACGAGGCGTGTCGGTGCACCGGGCCGACTGTGCCAACGCCGTCTCGCTCGGGTCCGATCAGGCCGATCGGCTGATCGACGTCGAGTGGGACGGCGCCCGGGGCGGCTCGTACGTGGCATCGATCGAGATCAAGGCGCTCGACCGGTCTCGGCTCCTCAACGACGTCGCCTCGGCGTTGTCGGACCACCACGTGAACATCGTCGCCTCCACGAGTTCGACGGGCCGCGATCGGGTGTCGACCATGCGCTTCGACTTCGAGCTCGCCGACCCGGCACACCTCGAGTCCGCCCTCTCGACGATCAAGAGCATCGACTCGGTCTACGACGCCTACCGGGTGGTGCCCGGGAAGGGCGCCTGACACCAACGCGCTGTTGTGGCGTGGTTCGTGCATGTTCTTGCGGCCGCTGCGGTACTGTGCGCCGCCATTCTCCATTGGTTGTGCAGAGGGTCGACGGGGGCCCGCTGGACCTGATCTCGTCTTCGGCGTACTCCCATGTCCACGTGTCGTCGCCCATGGTCCAGGGCGATCCTGATCGTCGCTGTACTCGCCTCCGTCGTCGTGCCGGTCGGCGCCGGCGCCCAAGAGCGCGAGCCGCCGCTCCCGGAGAACCCGTACGAGCGCCTCGCGGAGGTGCGACGGCGACAGGCCGAGAAGGCCGTGGCGATCGACGTTCTCGCCGCATCCGCGGTGCAGGTGCAGGCGAAGCTCGCCGAGGTCGAGGCATGGGTCGCGACGCAGGAGAAGGTCGTCGGGGCTGCGCAGGCACGGCTCGTCGAGGCCAACCTCGCTGCCGGCCGGGCTCGCTCCGCCGAGGACGCGAAGGCCGAGGAACTCGAGGACCTGGAGACGTTGATGCGCGAGATCGCCGTCGAGGCCTTCATCGCGCCTCGGCAGGCCGCTGCGGTGGGGGTGCTGATCGAGCGTGACCTGAACTCGGCGATGAAGGCCGACGTCATGCTCCGGGCGAAGTCCGATCGTGACAACGCGGTCGCCGCAGCGCTGGCTGCAGCCGAGCAGTCCCTGCGTCGGCTCCGCGTCGCCGCCGACGGCGATGCGCGTCTTGCGACCCGCCTCGCCGAGGAAGCGGCGTCAGCGTTGAGCGAACTGCACCGTGCTCGGCTCGAACAAGCCGCCTTGGCCGAGCGGATCCAGGCTGATCTCGACACGACGATCCTCGCGGTGCAGGACCTCGGCGGAGCCGAGGCGGAGGCGGCGCTGGCCGTGCAGCGCGAGACGACAGCGCTGCTCTCCCGGGTGAGCCGGGCCGGCGTCGTGCCCCTGGTCGAGGTGCGCGGATTCCGTGTGCATGCAGAGATCGGCCCCGCGCTCGAAGGCCTGCTCGCCGAGGCTGAGCGCGACGGCATCGTGCTCGGTGGTTGGGGCCACCGGACCACGCAACAGCAGATCTCGTTGCGACGGCAGCACTGCGGTGGAGATGCTGACGCTGTCTACGACGCGCCGTCGTCCTCGTGCTCGCCGCCGACGGCCAAGCCCGGTACCTCGATGCACGAGCTCGGTCTCGCGGTCGACTTCACCTACGAGGGCGCGTCGATCTCGACTCGCTCGTCGCCGGCCTTCCGCTGGCTCGCGGAGCACGCCCCGTCGTACGGGTTCCACAACCTGCCGAGCGAACCGTGGCACTGGTCGGTCAGCGGCGACTGAGCTGGTCGCGGTGTCCGTAGGCTGCCGCTGTGGAAGACGTCGACCTCGTCCGGATCGAGTGCGGGACCGATCGGTTCGCTGCGCACACCCTCTTGGCCCGGTGCCAGGCCGAAGGGCTCGAGGTCGAACTGTTGAGCTATGACGCCAGCGGGACCGAGGCCATCGCGATCCGCGAGCCGTTCGTGCTGCTCGTCCGGGCCGACGACGTCGACTCGGTCCGGGCGATCGCCACCGGCGAGCCGACCGGCAGACGTCGCGAGCAACTGGACCGAGCCCGCAAGCGTCGGACCGGCCGCTGAGACCGATGATGCGGGGTTGGGAACGTCTGCTCGTCGGGCTCTTCGGCCTGCTCTTCGTCTCCGTCGAGACCGGGACCTTCGTGCTCGACGTGCTGGTGCGCTCGGTTGGATGGTTCGTGGTGCTGGCGGCCCTCGGCGTGGTCGAACTCGCCATGGCGATCTACTACCGGAGTCGCCGGTACCTCCAGGCGCGGTGATGACCCGATCAGGGGGCTGATCGGGTCACTTCGGCGGTCACGCGCTTGCGTGCGCCGCCACGGGGTTCGAGGGTCTGCCCTTCCATGACGTGCCATGCGGGTCGGTGGCGAACCATCGGCCTCGCTGGTCTTGGGACAGTGTCCAGCCGTGTTGGTGGAGGAGGCGGTGGTGGAATCGGCAGAGGAGACATCCGTTGGCAACGGTGGTGGGTCCGCCGTCGGCGCGTTCTTTCCGGTGGTGGACGTCGCAGTGTTTCGGGACTCTGGTGCAGCCGGGGAAGACGCAGCATTTGTCGCGGGCGGCGATGGCGCGGCGTTGGCGTTTGGAGAAGCGTTCGGCGGCGTCGTTGGCGTCGAGGATCTGGGTCTTGCCGTCGAAGAGGGTGGCGATGAGGGACGTGTCGCAGAGCATCTGTTCGGCGGCACTGCGGGTGAGGTTCCAGCCTTCGCCGCGGAGGACGAGGTCGTCGAGGTCGGTGATGTCGCGGGTCCCGGACAGCGTGCGGAGGTCGATGTGGGCGTTCACGGTGACCCCGGAGCGGGGTCGGGTGCGGCGGGCGGCCCGGCGGCGTTGGTGCCGGTCGGCTTTGCGGATCTTGGAGCGCAGGAGGTCGAGGTCGTCGAGACCTTCGTTCTCGGGCAACAACGCTTCGTCGAGGGTGTCGCCGGGGTAGCTGCCGTCGTAGGTGTCCTCGGCCCGCAGCGTTTCGTCCTCGAGATCTTCCTCGGACAGGTCCGAGTCGGAAGCACCGTGGGTGAGGCCGAAGGTGGAGAGGTCGTCGAGGCCGTCGGCGCGGCGTTCGGACAGGGTGCGTTGGTAGGGGGCGTCGGTGGGGTCGGGGTCTTGGGTGACGGCGTCGATGGCGGTGCAGGCGTTCTCGAAGGTGACCGGCAACAGGTCGCAGTGGATCTGGCCACCGCCGAAGAGTCGTTGGGAGAACACGACCGACTGGGATTGCACGCGTCGGGGGGCGAGGTGTTCGTCGACGCGTTCGCGCCAGTACCGGACGGCAG
>JAPKDO010000223.1 GCA_028822535.1 Acidimicrobiales bacterium | reverse complement strand
GATCGTGGACGATCCTCGGTGCGTCGACGCCCAGCGCGTCATAGTCGATGACGTTCACGTCGGCCCGCATGCCGGGTGCCAGCAGACCGCGGTCACGCAGGCCGTAGAGCTCGGCCGTCTCGCGTGTCTGCCGGCGGACCACGAACTCGAGCGGGAGCGTCCCCCGCCCCTTGGTGCGGTCCCGCGTCCAGTAGCTGAGCATGAAGGTCGGCATGCCACCGTCGCACACGGCCCCGCAGTGCGCTCCCCCGTCCGACAACCCCATTCGGGTCTGCGGATGCTGTTGGAGCTCGCGGGTCAACTCGAGGTCGCCGTAGGAGTAGTTGAACAGCGGGAAGTACAACATCCCGGTGCCGTCGTCCTCGGCGAGGGCGTCGTAGGCGACCTCCTCGGGCCGACGGCCCGTCGCCTCGGCGATCCCGGCAACGGATTCCTCGTAGCCGGGTTCGTAGCTCTGATCGCCGCGGAACGGGAACATCTTGTCCCAGGTCGTCGTCACGAACCGGGCGAAGTCGCCGCCGAGTTCGATCGGTTCCTCGCCGAGGAAGCGGTCGCGGTACTCGTCGGTGAGCGCTTTCGCTCGCCGCTCGGCCGGCTCGAGCAGTGCGAGCTCGCCCCAGGCCGGCTTGAACAGGAACGGGTGGAGCGTCAGGTCGAAGGCGAAGAGGATGCCGATGGCCCGTCCCGCGACCTGGGAGTAGATCGGCAGCCCGTCGGCCGCCGCTTCCTCGAGCAGTCGGATGCTCGTCTTCCAGTAGTCGGGATCGGTGTCTGGTTGGTTCAGGTTGAAGCTCACGGGCTGGCCGGTGAGCGCAGCCAACTCTCGCATCCACCCGAACTCGTCGCCGACCTTGACGTGGTCGGGGCTGTACTCGAACACGCCATGGCCGACTTCCGCGATGGCCCGACCGATGCCCAGGATCTCGTCGTCGGCGGCGTTCGTGCCCGGGACGAGTTCGCCGTCGACCGACTTGTGGATCGGCGTGCGGCTGGTCGAGAACCCCAACGCACCGGCACGCAGCGCGGAGGCCACGAGTTCGGTCATCCGTTCGATGTCGTCGGCGGTGGCGGGTTCGTTGTCGGCGCCGCGCTCGCCCATCACATACGTACGCAGCGCTCCGTGCGGGATCTGGGCGCCGACGTCGCACACGTAGCTGCGACGGCCGAGGGCGTCGAGGTAGCCCTCGAAGCTCTCCCACTCCCACTCGATGCCGTCGCTCATCGCAGCACCAGGGATGTCCTCAACACCCTCCATCAAGCCGATGAGCCAGTCGCGGCGCTCTTCGGCGACGGGGGCGAACCCGACGCCACAGTTCCCCATCACCACGGTCGTGACGCCGTGGAACCCGCTGGGGGTGAGGTACGGGTCCCACGTGGCCTGCGCGTCGTAGTGGGTGTGGATGTCGACCCAGCCGGGCGTGACCAGGAGCCCGGTGGCATCGATCTCCCGCGTGCCGGCTGCAACGTCATCGCCGACCGCGACGATGCGGTCCCCATCGATCGCCACGTCGGCCACACGAGCAGGTTCACCGCTCCCGTCGACGACCGTTCCCCCACGGATCACCAGGTCATGCATGACCCGAGGGTAGGCAGCCGCACCCTTGCTCGCGGTCAGCCCTGCTCGTATGGTGCGCCGTCTACGAACATGGGTGGAGAATCATGAAGCAACTCGCGAGAATGTGAACGGTCATGGTCGTCGTCGCATCGGCAACGATTGCCTTGTTCAGTATGGGTATCGGAGCCGCACCGCCGACGCCAGAGGTCGCAGTCTTCAACGATGCGGCTTACGTCGACGACGATGGAGAGGGCCAGAACGTTCTCGACGACCTGGCCGCGGCTGGTGCGAACTCGACCGTCTTCACCGGTGTCGACGAGGCGTCGTGGTCGACGGCGATGGCCACGGCGGACGTGCTCGTCCTTCCCGAGAACGAGGACGAAGACGTCGATCTCGACCTTCCTGCCGCTACCCAGACGGCGATCGCCGAGTGGGTCGCCTCCGGAGGTCGACTGATCGTCATGGAGCCCTCCAACGGGTCCAATCTCGCGGTCGTGAACGCGGTGTTCGGCACTTCGATGTCGGATACCGGAGACGGCGCGTGCCCGTGTGACATCGCCAACGAGACCGGCACGGAGTTCGAGGGGGTCCCGCGTCACTCGACTCCGTAGACGCCACTGGCTCTGTCGCGATCGACAGCTTGCCTGCGGAAGCGACTCCGTACTGGATCGACAAGGACGAACCCAACCTCGCGGCGGTGGTGGGTCTGGCCCACGGCGACGGATCCGTGCTGATCTTGGGATTCGACTGGTTTGACTCGGATGGTGCCGGCTGGGAGACCGTGCTCGCGACCGCCGTGACCCAACCGCAGGCCGCGGTGACGGACGCCTCGGTCGACGCCGGCGACGATGCGGTGTTCGTGATCAGCATCGACAGTTCCTTCGCTCAGCCGGTCGCCATCGGGTATCAGACGGTGGACGGGACGGCGACCGCCGGTCTCGATTACACAGCGACGTCGGGCACGGTCGTCATCCCGGCTGGTTCGACGTCGGCAGAGGTCGTGGTGGCCACCAGCACGTCGGCTGCGGGAGGTGACTTCAGTCTCGAACTGACGGAGCCGGCGTTCGGACAACTCGTCGACAGCACCGGTGTCGGGACGATTGCTCCCGCGACCACGACGACGCCGAGCACATCCACGCCGACGACGCCGACGACGGAGCCGGAGACCACACCCGCGCCTGCGCCAGCAGCGACGCCGACATCAGCGCAGCCGACGTTCACGGGCTGAGCGACTCACGACGCCGCCCGCAGCGCCCGGTAGAGGAGCTTCGGGTCGCCGAGGCGGCGGCGGAGTTCTCGCTCGAGGCCGGCGATCGGATACAGGTTCTGGGGCGCTCGGCTGTCCTTGTGCGGTTCGGAGGCGAATCGCGGCAGGGCGAGCGTGCAGGTGTCGGCGAGCGCCCGGACCTCGTCGATGGTCCGGTCGGGACCGGCCTCGCAACGCACGACCGACGCCCACGTGTGTGACCGCTCGCCGGGAAGGCACAGATACCAGGACCACCGTGGGAACGGCTCGCCGATGAGGAACACCGGCGTCCGCTGCCCGGCGGCCAGCGTGCCGACGATGTCGGCGACCAGCGCCGGGAGGTAGCCGACGTGCTGGCGCTTCACGAACCCCACCGCGTGTTCCATGAGACGCCGTTCACGGAGCGGCCCGTCCACCACCAGGAGGCAGTCGTCGGGGACGCCGGTGGACACGTGGTGTTCGAGTTCGGCCATCGCCGACTGCAGTGCGAGTGACAGTGCGTCGGGAGCGTCACTCGCGACCTGGCGCACCCCGAACCGACCGTGACGGGTCTCGATCGGCACGAGCGCCTGACCATCGGCGAACAGGCTGCGCTGCACCTGCGCGTCGACCACGGTGGCAGCGCCGTTGCACCGGACGACTCCGGCGGCGTAGCTGGCGCACAACCCCATGCGAGCCGGGGCGTCGCCGTCGGTGAGCCAGACCTGGGCCTCGACGCGGCGGACGCCGTCGACGAAGGCCAGTTCGTTGGGCGCGGTCGCCGTGTCGGCGGGGGTGAGCGGGCGCCACTCCTCCGCCGGCAGCTCCACGCTGACGTCGACCGTCGACTGCGACTCGGCCAGGTCGGCGCCCTCGGCTGATGCCCCGTAGTCGGGGGCCCACTGCTCGACGACGTACTTCATGCGTCCACCCTCCGGACCGTGCTCGTCCCCGGCGACTTCGCGACCTCGAACCGCACCGGCACCCGTTCGGCAAGGTCGGCCACGTGGGAGATGATCCCCACCATGCGGCCGGTGGCGCCGAGCTCTTCGATCGCCGTGGCGACCACGTCGAGCGTGTCGGGGTCGAGGGTGCCGAACCCCTCGTCGAGGAAGATGGCGTCCAGCGTCGTCCCCCCGGAGGCGGACAGTTCCGTGACCCGCTCGGCCAACGCGAGGGCGAGTGCCAGAGACGCCAAGAAGGTCTCCCCGCCCGACAGCGTGCGAGCCAGGCGGCGTTCGTCGGCATTGGCGTGGTCGATCACCGCGAACTGCTTCTTGTCGTCGACCGCCATCGCGTAGCGACCAGACGACAGCTGCTCGAGCCAGTCGGAGGCGCCGTCGAGCAGGGCGTCGAGCGCTTCGTCGAGCAGCCACGCCTCGAACCCCCTCGCGCCGAGCTGTTCGGCGAGGAGTTCGTGCACCTGACGTCGCTCGTCGAGGGTGGCCCGTTCGGCGCGGAGCTCTGCGGCCGCCTCGGACTCGCGTCGGAGTTGGTCGTGACGGGCACGCGCCGAAGCCGACTCGGACACGGTCCGGTCACGCAAGGTCGATGTCGGACCGCCGGGCACGCCTGCGGCCTCGGCCTCGCGGCCGAGCGACTCCAGCAGCGCTCCTCGATCAGCGAGGGCCTCGTCTCGAGCCTGAACGGAAGCGGCACGAGCCACCTCCCGGTCGGCGTGGAGCCCATCGGCCCATTGGACGAGCTCTTTCCAGTCGGCTGCCAGATCCTCGCTCGCGGATGGCGGCCCGTACGCGGCGACCCGGTCGCGGACGGCGCTGAACGCTGCTCGCGCCTGGGACACGCGCGCCGTCGCACGCTCCGCCTCGGTCCGGCGACGAGCGACCTCGGCCCGGGCTGCGGTGTCGGCCGAGCGAGCAGAGCGCAACGACTCGTCGGCGAGGGCGATCTCTTCGAGAGCGGCAACGATCTCTTCGACTGTCGGAGCACCGGCCAGGCGCTGGTCGATCCGCGCTCGTTCCTCGGCTCGCTCGCCGAGCATGGTCCGGTACTTCTCGACCGTCTTGTCGGCGTCGGCCAGTGCCGTCGACGCCTCACGTAGGGCTCGTGCCGCCGACTCCACCGCTCGATCCGCTTCGGCCAACGCACCGGTGTCGGACGATGGCAGTGTCTCGACTCGACTCCCGCACACGGGGCAGTCGTCCCCCTCGTGCAGGTGCCGGGCGAGGTCGGCCGCTGCGTGAGCGATCCGCGCTCGGTCTCTTGCCGTCTCGGCCTGCGCATGCGTGGTCGTCGCTGCGTCGACCGAGGCCTGGGCATCGGCCGCCACGCGCTCGGCGTCGGCCAGCATGGCCGTCCCCTTCTCGACACGGCCGACGACTTCAGCCAACCGCTCCCGGTCGGACTCCGCCGCCCTGAGCCCGGCGGCGTCGGGCAGGGCGTCGAGTCTCGAGGCGCATTCGGACACCTGCTCGTGAGCCGACCGCTCGACCGCCTCGGCTTGGGCAAGTGTCTCGGTCGCCGCCGCGACGGCACGGTCGATGTCGGCGACGTCGTCCGGTGCGGTCACGCCAGCCAGCGCTTCGATCGCCGTGGCGCACTCCTCGATGGTCGTGTCGGCGACGCGGACACGTTCATCGAGGGCCGCCAACTCGGGGGCGGCCTCATCGATCGACGCCATCACGCGATCGATCGCGCCGACCCGCGAGGCGGCCTCGGCCACGGCTTCCGGGGTGGCGTGCGCGGAACGGGAGAGTTGCTCGTCGAGGAACTCGATGCGCTGGACCGCCGCCTTCGCCGCGGACCGTGCGCTCGACGCGAGGCGCTCGTACAGCCCGAGGTCGAGGAGTTTGACGAGCAGGTCCTGACGGGTGGCCTTGGTGTCGTGCAGGAGGGTCGCGAACGCTCCCTGCGGGAGGACCACGCACTTGGTGAACTGCTCGAGGTCGAGACCCAACAGTTCCCCGACGGCGACCGAGAGCCCGTCGGCGTCGTCCGCCAACACGTCGGTCGGTTCGTCGTCGCTGGCCGCCGCTCGTTCGAGGCGGGCCTCCTTGGTCGTCGCACCCGTCTTGGTCCGGCGCACGACGCGGGTGGCGGTGTACGACTCGGCCCCGACGAGAAAGTCGAGGCGGACCTTGGCCTCGACCGCCCCCTGGGTGATGACCGGGTACACGAGTCCCTTGCTCCCGTACCTCGGCACCGATCCGTAGAGGGCGAAGACCATGGCATCGATGACGGTCGACTTTCCGGCGCCGGTCGGGCCGACGAGCGCGAAGAGATCGGTGTCGGTGAGATCGACGACCGCGCGTTCGCGAAACGCGGCGAACCCCTCGACCTCGATCCGCACCGACCTCATCGGTCGTCTCCCGAACTGGTGGAGACCAGGTCGTCGAGCAGCGCCTCGAAGGCCGGGACGAGACGGTCGTCGTCGACGCCGCGCTCGTCGAGGAACAGCGAGAAGAGCTCGGTCGGCGTCGCGTTGTCGGGTCGATTCGTCGCGGGTCGCACGTCGTCGTCGGGCACGCGGACCTGGACATCCACCACGTGCTCGAACCACCCACGGATCTCGTCCGCGAGTCCGGCCCGCCGGGTGTCGGTGACGATGACCCGGAGATGATCGTCACCTGTGGTTCCCCG
>JAPKDO010000222.1 GCA_028822535.1 Acidimicrobiales bacterium | reverse complement strand
GGAGAGATGAACGCGAACCGACGCCCGGCGACGTCGCCGGTGCGGCGAGACGTTCCGCGGCGCGATCCCGCCACGGAGGAATGTCCACATCGTCCAGCGCGTCGAAACGGCCTTGCAGGTCGTCATCAGTCATCGGAGTCCTCCAGGATCGTTCGGAGCGCTCGCCGTCCGCGCAGGAGGGAGACGCGGATCGAACCCGCGGTGGTGTCGAGGCGCCGGGCGATCTCGGGTGCCGAGTAGCCACCGACATAGCGCAGGACGAGTGCCTGGCGCTGCCGGTCGGTCACCTCACCCAGCGCATCGATCAGGTCCCAGGCGGGCTCACGGTCGCGTTCCGCCGCATCGGGAACCGTGACGTGAACGCCGTCGTCACGACGCCGACCGAGCTCACCCGCGGCGATCCGGAAGGCGGAACGCCAGACCCACGCATCGACGTCAACGATCTCGACCTCACGTCGCACCGCCTGCGCGTACGCCTCGGCCGCAGCGTCGCTCGCGACATCACCGTCGCCCGTATAGGCGAGCAGCGCCCGCCACAACCGGCCGTGCGTCCGCTCGAACGCGTCAGCGAACGGCGTCAGCCGGTCCGATTCCACCTGCACATCCTGCACACCACCCAAGGTGCGATTCAGGGACGCATCGTTATCCGGGATTCTTCGACTTCTCGACGGCGTCGACGAGTTCAGCCGTCGGGCGGAACGTCAATCCGGCGATGGCCCGGTGGCTGTAGGCGATGTCGCCGGCGGCGTCGACCACGAAGATCGAGCGGCGGTAGAAGCCGATCGGGCCGATGATCCCGTACGCCTCGCCCACGGCCTTGTCGGTGTCGGCGAGGAGCGGGAACCCGAAGCCACCCTGCTTGTCGGCGAAGCGCTCGTGACTGTCGACGTCCTGGGGCGAGATGGCCAACAACTGGGCGCCGACCTCGGCGAACTCGTCGATCTCGGCCGTGTAGGCGTTGAGCTGACGGGTGCAGACGGGGGTATCGTCGCCGGGATAGAAGGCGAGCACCACCGGCTGGCCCCGGTACGCCGACAGCGTGTAGTCGCGCCGGCCTTCCTCGGTGCCGTCGACACCGGGCACGGTGAAGTCGGGGGCGGGGCTACCGATGGCAGGCATGGGAGATCAGCTCGCTGACGATTCGTAGAGCTCGGCGGACATGTCGAAGTTGGCGTAGACGTTCTGGACGTCGTCGAGGTCCTCGAGGGCATCGATGATCCGCAGGATCGACTTGGCCTTGTCGGCCTCGGTGATCGGGACCGTGTTCTGCGGGAGCATCGTGACCTCGGAGTTCTCGACCGCGATGCTCGCCGCGTCGAGCGCGTCGCGCACATCGGGCAGGTCGGTTGCCTCGGTCAGCACCTGCCAGACCTCGCCCTCGTCGGTGATGTCCTCGGCACCGGCTTCGAGGGCAGTCTCCATCAGGTCGTCCTCGGTCACCGTCTTGGGCACGATGATCACGCCCTTGCGGTCGAACTGCCACGACACGGCGCCGGGTTCGGCCGCCGAGCCGCCGTTCTTGGTGAGCGCGTTGCGGACGTCGGACGCGGCTCTGTTGCGGTTGTCGGTGAGGACCTCCATCAACACGGCGACGCCGCTCGGGCCGTAGCCCTCGTAGGTGATCTGTTCGTAGACCACGCCCTCGAGGTCGCCGGTGGCCCGCTTGATCGCCCGCTCGATGGTGTCGAGCGGGATCGAGTTGTCGCGCGCCTTCTGGTAGAAGGTCCGCAGCGTCGGGTTGGCGTCGAGGTCGCCACCGCCCTCGCGGGCGGCCACCTCGACCTGGCGGATCAACTTGGCGAAGACCTTGGCCCGCTTGGCATCGGTGTTGGCCTTCTTGTGCTTGATCGTCGCCCATTTGGAATGGCCGGACATCTACAGGACCTCCTCGAGGAATCGACGGTGTATGCGCAGGTCGGACGTGCCGTCAGGCGTCGGCAGTTCCGGGTGGAACGCCGCGACCATCACCGGTCCGGACGTGCACAGTACGGGGCGGTCGTCGACCCTGGCGAGGACCGTGACGTCATCGCCCACGCGTTCGACGATCGGCGCACGGATGAACGATGCATCGAACGGACTGTCGAGGCCTTCGATGTCGAGCGCGGTGTCGAAACTGTCGATCTGGCGTCCGTACCCGTTCCGGCGCGTCGTGATGTCGATCGCACCGAAGCACCGCTGGTCGGTTCGACCGTCGAGCACCTCGGTCCCGAGCAGGATCATGCCGGCGCACGTGCCGAGCGCAGGCATACCGGCGGCGAGGCGTTCGGCGATCGGTTCGAAGAGTCCGCCGCGCTCGAGCAGCATCGACATCGTGCCCGACTCCCCGCCGGGGATGGCGAGGGCATCGACATCGTCGAGTTCTCGAGGTCGGCGGACCTCGACGGCCGGCTGACCCAGCGCGTCGAAGGCCTCGACGTGGCGGCGGAACGCTCCCTGGAGGGCGAGGACGCCGATGCTCACCAGCCGCGCTTCTCGAACTCCGTGCCGTCGGAGGCCGAGCCGTCGGCGTCCATGCCGATGCCGGTCATCGGGGCACCGAGGCCTCGGGAGACCTTGGCGAGGATGTCGGCATCTCGGAAATGCGTGGTCGCCTCGACGATCGCCTTGGCTCGGGGCGCGGGGTCGTCGGACTTGAAGATGCCCGACCCGACGAACACGGCGTCAGCGCCGAGTTGCATGGCCAAGGCGGCGTCGGCCGGGGTGGCGAGGCCGCCGGCGCAGAAGAGCGGAACAGGAAGCGTGCCGGACTCGGCGATCTCTTGCACGAGGGGCAGCGGCGCGCGCAGCTGCTTCGCCCACTCGAACAGTTCAGCCTCGTCGGCCTGGGTGAGCTTGCGCAGATCGCCGTTGATCGACCGCAGGTGACGGACGGCCTGCACGACGTTGCCGGTGCCGGCTTCGCCCTTGGAACGGATCATGCAGGCACCCTCGCTGATGCGGCGCAGCGCCTCGCCGAGATTGGTGGCGCCGCACACGAACGGCACGTCGAAGGCCCACTTGTCGATGTGGTGGGTCTCGTCGGCCGGCGTGAGGACCTCGGATTCGTCGACGTAGTCGACGCCGAGCGCCTGGAGGATCTGGGCCTCGACGAAGTGCCCGATGCGGGCCTTGGCCATGACCGGGATCGTCACGGTCTCCTTGATGCCCTCGATCATCTCGGGGTCGGACATACGGGCGACGCCGCCGTCGACGCGGATGTCGGCGGGGACGCGCTCGAGCGCCATCACTGCGACCGCGCCGGCGTCCTCGGCCACCTTGGCCTGGTCCGGGGTGACGACGTCCATGATGACGCCGCCCTTGAGCATCTCGGCCAGGCCGCGCTTGACCCGGAACGAACCGGTGGTGGAGGGCTCAGTCATGGACCCGAGTCTACGACCGGTGCGGCGCCGTTGACGTACCCGGATTCCGGTCAGATCTCGCGCAGCAGGTCGATGCGGTCGTCGACCGGAGGATGCACGGCGAACGGACCGCTGCCGTCACCGGGCGCAGCGAAGCAGAGCCCGGCCATCGCCGGTGGCACCACGTCGAGACGTGAGTCGTGGTTCCGGACCACCTCGAGCACGTCGACCATGCCGGGCGGATAGCGCGTCGCCCGGACACCGTCGAGGTCGGCCATGACGACCGAACGCTCCTCATCGCCTTGCACGAGGGACACCACGCCGTCCGTGAACGGCCCCTTGGCGAACGGGCCGAAGAGCGCCGCGGCCAGTGTCGTGACGTCGATCGATCGAGACTGCGCCCGTGCCAGGTGGTGGCCGACCACCGCCTCGAGCGCGACCGGATCGGCCGTGTCGAGCAATCCGGACGTCACCGCGAGGCTGCAGGGGCCGTTGCCGACGCCCCACACCACGGCGTTCACCGACGGCGAATCGATCACGTGGAGCTTCGGCGGGGCCACGCCGGCCGCCATGGCGACCGTCTCGGACAGTCCCGCGAGGCGAGGCACGTCGGCGGCGTCCACGGGTCGGGCGCCCAGGGTCGACGCGATCCGCTCGTCCAGACCACGCACGCGGACCGCGGTCACCGCCACGCCGACGAGCAGTGCGAGCGGCAGCGCCAGGAGCCACCAACGCAGGGCAAGCGGCAGCACCATGATGGGCAACGCCACGATCGCGACGTGCAGGACGACGAGGCGAACGAGACTGGCGTCGGACGAGGGAGCGGACTCGGGCACGGTCCGGCGATTGTACGCCGGGGGCCGACCCACCCCGGATTCCCGGATGACCACGTCCGTCCGGGCGCGCCAAATGGCCCGATCGGGTCATTCACAATCGCGACCATTCCGGACAACGTCACTCCAATGGGAGGTCCGGTGGCCCGACCGTCGCGGACGGAGCCCCGGGCCTCCCCACCACGTCGCGTGCCTCAGCGGTCGGCGACGATCCGCTCGTACCGCTCCACGTAGAGCTCGGCGAGGTGTCGCATCGAGAACTGGGCCGCCCGATCTCGACCGGCATCGACCAGCTCGGCTCGACGCCGATCGTCGCCGAGAGCCGAGGACAGCGCCTCAGCGAGCGCGTCGGCATCACCGACCGACGAGAGCAGCGCGTCCTCGCCGTGGGTTGCGACGTTGCGGTACCCGTCGAGGTCGCTGGCCACGACCGCGGTCCCGGCGGCCATCGCCTCGAGCAGGACCACGCCGAAGGACTCGCCCATCAACGCCGGCGCGCAGAACACGTCGGCGCCGCGCAACCGAGCGATCTTGTCGTCGTCGGTCACCCGTCCGAGCCATTCGATGCGAGCGTCGCCGGCGTAAGCGGCCTGGAGCCGTTCGGTCTCGGGGCCGTCGGAGCCGACCCACACGCGCACGTCGTCGGGGAGCCGCTGCAACGCCTGGAGCAGGACCTCGAGCCCCTTCCGTGGTTCGTGTCGGCCGCAGAAGAAGATCGTGGGCCCTTCGGTCGGCGTGGCCGGTCCCGTGGCGTAGCGGTCGATCTCGATCCCGTTGAACAGCAATTCGTACTCGCCGCCGAGGTACGAGCGGGCGAGCTTCTCGGCATCGGGCGACACCGCACAGCGGTGGTCGAGGTGACGGAGCAGCCAGCGGAGCGCCGGGGCGCCGTACTTGTAGGACGCCGAGTCGCCGGCGGCGTGGAACGTCCCGATCATCGGGGCCGAGCTGACCAGCAGTGCGGTCATCGTCGGGCCGGGGGCCAGCGGCTCGTGCAGGTGGAGAACGTCGAACTCCTCGTCGCGGATGGCCCTGATCGTGCGCAACTGCGCCGACGGATCGGGGGCGAGCGGAGCGACGGAACCGTTGGCGGCGGTCGGCACGCTCACGCCGAGCGGGGTCACGCCGGCATCGGGAGGCACGCCGTCGGCCGGCGCCAGCACGCGCACCGGGTGGCCGAGCGAGCGCAACGCTCGCGCCAGGCCGAGTACCTGTCCCTGCACGCCACCGGGGATGGTGACGCTGTACGGGCTCATCAATCCGATCCGCATCAGGCGAGGCCCGCCGCGTCGAGTGCCTCGTGGTCGCTCGGCCAGTTGGGGGACATCAGGTGCCACTGCGTCGGCTCGCGACGGATCAGGTGCTCGAGTTCGTGCGCGAGGTCCTGGGTGATGCGGGCAACGTCCTCGCGGAGACGTCCCTCGCGTTCGACGACGAGGGGCGGGCGGATGAAGCCGTGGTGGCCGCCGCGTGGCCGCTGGTACATGGCACCGGGGACGAGATCGGCTCCCGAACGCAGCGCCAGCGTCGCTGGTCCGGCGGGGAGCGTGGTGCGCTCACCGAAGAACTCGACCTCGATGCCGCTGCCGTCGATGTCTCGGTCCGACAGGAGACAGACCAGGTCGTTCCGCTTGAGCGCGGCGAGCACCTCACGTCCGGCGTCGGGGCCCAGCGGGACGACGTTGATTCCGAGGGAGGTGCGGAACTCCGTGAACCAGTCGAACAGCTCGGGCGGATCGAGGCGCTCGACGACGGCGGTGATGGGAACGCCGACGACCCGGGTGAACCAGAACCCCGTCCACTCCCACCCACCGAGATGCGGGAGGGCCAGGATCGTCCCCTGCCCGCGGTGGAGCGACCGTTCGAGATGCTCGTAGCCCTCATAGGTCATCCCGGCGTCGAGTTCGGCCGGCGTGAGGCTCGGGAGCCGGAACGCCTCGAGCCAATACGCCGCGTAGGACTCGAACGTCTCGTTCACCGCCCGCCGCATGGCGAGTCCGGACAGCGACGGATCGGCGCGACGCAGGTTCCGCTCCACGAGTAGGCGTCGTTTCTCGTCAGGGAGCGCAGCGCCCGTCCCGCCCAGGCGGGCGAGGGGACCGAGCAGCGGCGGCGGCACGCGACGGGCGACGGAGGATGCCACCTGGAACGCGGTCAGCAGACGGGAGGCCACGGTGCGGCAGGGCTCGTCGGCTCAGGGGTGGGTGCGCCGGCGG
>JAPKDO010000221.1 GCA_028822535.1 Acidimicrobiales bacterium | reverse complement strand
CGCCTGGAGCTACCCCGACATCGGCGAGCTCGCCGGTCACATCCGATTCGAGTGGAGTGCATTCGAGGCCTGGTTCGAGGAGGACGAGGTCGTCATCGTCCACCCCCGCAGCCCATACGTGCGCGTCGACGCCCTCCACTCGTCCCGGGAGATCCGAGTCGACCTCGCCGGCACGACCATCGCGCACTCGACTCGGTCGGTCATGGTGTTCGAGACCGGGCTCCCCCTCCGCTACTACCTCCCACCGACCGACGTCCGTC
Source organism: Acidimicrobiales bacterium (assembly GCA_028822535.1). GTDB lineage: Bacteria > Actinomycetota > Acidimicrobiia > Acidimicrobiales > Salinilacustritrichaceae > Salinilacustrithrix. The sequence goes on along the minus strand of JAPKDO010000221.1, from coordinate 6,169 downwards.
TCGACGTCCTCCGCCGCTCCGACACCCGCACCTCCTGCCCGTACAAGGGCCACGCCGAGTACCTGTCGGTCCGGCTCGACGGCACCCTCCACGAGGACGTTGCGTGGTTCTACGCGACGCCGCTCCGCGAGGTCGCACCGGTGGCCGGGATGATCGCCTTCCACAACGAGACGTGCAACATCGCCGTCGACGGCGTCCGCGTGGGCAACGGCGCATAGCCACCGGGTCCTAGAGTCCTCGGCGGTGCCCGAGCCCCTTCTCAACGTCCTCAAGATCTGTCTGCTGATCCTGCTGTACCTCTTCTTCTTCCGCGTCCTGCGCGCGGTGTGGGCCGAGGTCAACCTGGCGAAGGCGACGGCAGCGCCGCCGACCGGGACCAGGCGCACCGCGAGGCGGACCCGTGCCCGTGAGCGCACGCCGCCGAAGTTGAAGGTGCTCGAGCCGGCCGACATGGCCGGGCAGGTCTTCGCGTTGGGCGACGAACTGACGGTCGGACGAGCAGCCGGATGCCAGATCACCCTCGACGACACCTACGCATCCCAGCTCCACGCCAGGATCTTCACGCGGGACGACCAGCTCTATGTCGAGGACCTCGGCTCGACCAACGGCACCTACCTGAACCGCCGCAAGGTCGCCGCGCCCATGGTCGTGAGTCGGGGTGACCAGATCCAGATCGGCTCGACCGTGATGGAGGTCGCGTGACCGCTCTCCGAGCCGGCGGCGCGAGCGACGTCGGTCAGATCCGCGCGGTCAACCAGGATTCGATGCGCGTCGGTCCGCGCATCTTCGTCGTCGCCGACGGCATGGGCGGCCATCAGGGCGGCGAGGTCGCATCGGCCATGGCCGTCGAGGCGTTCGACGGGGGCGAACAACTCGCCACCGTGACGGTGAACGAGATCGTGAGCCGGGTGCAGGAGGCCAACGAGTTGGTGTTCGAGCGCAGCGCCCAGGATCCGGCGCTGTCGGGGATGGGCACGACGTTGGTGGCCATCGCCCTCGTCGTGGCCGATGGCGAGGATCGTCTGGCGATCGTCAACGTCGGCGACTCGCGCGCCTACCGGCTGACCGGCGGCCAGCTCGAACAGATCAGCGACGACCACAGCCTCGTGGGCGACATGGTCCGGGACGGGCGGATCACCAAGGACCAAGCGCGCGAACACCCGCAGAAGAACATCGTCACCCGAGCGGTCGGCATCGACCGCCAGATCGAGGTCGACGACTTCCAATTGCTCCCGCGGACGGGCGACCGCTACCTGCTGTGTTCGGACGGGCTGACCGACGAGGTCACCGACGACGACATCGCCGGCGTCCTGCGGACGATCGACGACCCCGACGCCGCCGCCCAGGCCCTCGTGGACATGGCCAACCAGCACGGTGGTCGCGACAACGTCACGGTCCTCATCGTCGACGTGGTCGACGACGGCGACCTCGCTGCCGCCGCCTCGGCTGCGGTCCCGGACGCCGACACGTTCTCCCACGACGAAGCCTCCGACACCGCGACCTTCCTCGCCGTTCCGGACGACCAGGCCCATCGGCAGTCGTCGACACCGCACGACCGACAGCCCGAGCGACCGCCGGACCCGGCTGCACCCACGAAGCGGCAACGGGCGGTCACGTGGCGGTCGGTGCTCTTCGTGGCCGTCGTGGCCGGTCTCGTCGGCGGCGGCCTGTGGCTGGCGAACGACTACGCCACCAACACGTACTACGTCGCGATCGAAGAGGGCGAGGTCTCGATCTTCAAGGGCCGCCCGGGTGGCGTGCTCTGGCTCGACCCCTCGCTCGAGGAATCCACGGGGATCGACGCCGACGACGTGCCGGCCGAGTTCCTCGACGACATCGAAGACGAGCGTACGTTCGCCACCCTCGAGCGCGCCCGCACGTTCGTGGCCAACGTCGACGACCGCATCACCGAACTCGAGCCGCCACCGACGACGACCACCACGACGACGACCACGACCACGACGACGACCAGCACGCCGTGAGCGTCCACCTCCTCCGCCGGCGCACCGAGCTCGGCCTGGTCCTCGTCGTCGTGCTCATCACCGCCGGCGCCTACGCGCTCGCCGGGCTCGGCAAGAACTCCGAGATGCCGGCCAACATCGGACCGTTCCTCGGGGTGATCCTGGCGCTGCTGGTCGCCGCGCACATCGGCGTCCGCAAGCTCGCCCCCAACGCCGACGGCATCCTCCTCCCACTCGCCGCCCTCCTCAACGGGCTCGGCTACGTGTTCATCGTCCGCCTCGACGAAGCCCAGGAGGACGGTGGCCGCCTCGCTGGCCTCCAGTCGGTGTGGACCGCAGCCGGGATCGCCGCGTTCATCGTCACGTTGATCCTCGTCCGCCGCGCCCGCGACCTCGAGCGGTACCGCTACACCTTCGCCGTCATCGGCATCCTGTTGCTCGTCCTCCCGTTGTTCCCGGTGATCGGCCGCACGATCAACGGGTCCCGCATCTGGATCTCGCTCGGACCGGTGAACTTCCAGCCGGGCGAAGCCGCCAAGATCGTGCTCGCCATCTTCTTCGCCGGCTACCTCGTCGAGAAGCGCGAGCTGTTGGCGTTGTCGACCTTCCGGCTCGGGCCGCTGCACCTTCCCGACCCGAAGTACCTCGGCCCGGTCGCGCTGGCGTGGGGCGCTTCACTCGTCGTGATGACGTTCGAGAAGGACCTCGGGTCGTCCCTGTTGTTCTTCTTCCTGTTCGTCGTGATGCTGTGGGTCGCGACGGGGCGGACCACGTATCTCACGGTCAGCACGACGCTCTTCGCGGCCGGCAGCTTCTTCGCCTACACGCAGTTCTCGCACGTGCGCGATCGCGTCGAGGTCTGGCTGAACCCGTGGCCGGTGTCGAAGGCAGAAGGCTTCCAGGTGGTCGAGGCCAGCTTCGCGCTCGCCGACGGCGGCATCGCCGGCACCGGCATCGGCCTCGGCACGCCGACGCGGATCCCCGAGGTCGAGACCGACTTCATCTTCGCCGCCATCGTCGAGGAACTCGGCCTGCTGGGCGGCACGGCCGTCCTGTGCACGTACATCCTCATGGTCGGCGCCGGGCTGCGCATCGCGCTCCGCGCCGACTCGGCGTTCGACACCCTCCTCGCCACCGGGCTCACGAGCCTCCTCGGCATCCAAGCGTTCATCATCATCGGCGGTATCACCCGCGTGCTCCCCCTGACCGGCGTGACGCTCCCGTTCGTCAGCTACGGCGGGTCGAGCCTGGTCCTCAACTACGTGCTGCTCGCGCTCCTGCTGCGGATCTCCGACAACAGCGTCAAGCCGTCGACGGCCGCGCCGGCGATGGAGGCGACGGCGACGTGAACCGCCAGATCGCCAAGCTCGGTGCCGGGCTCCTCGTCTGCTATCTGATCCTGTTCGCGCAACTGAACCGGACCACGGTCTTCGGGGCGCAGCGCCTCAAGGACAACCCGGAGAACACCCGCGAGATCATCCGTGACTACGACGGCCCCCGTGGGAGCATCGCCACCGCCGACGGTGTCGTCGTCGCCCGCTCGGTCGACACCGAAGCCGGCTCCCAGTTCGAACAGATGCGCACCTACCCCGAGGGCGACCTGTTCGCCCACGTCGTCGGCCACTACTCGCTCAACCTCGGCTCGACGGGCGTCGAGGACACCTACAACAGCGAACTCGTCGGGCGGACGCTCGACCTGAGCTTCCGCGACCTGAACGACCTCTTCGTCGAACGGGACCGGGTCGGCGACCTGACGCTGACACTCCGGGCCGACGCGCAGACCGTCGCGCGCGATGCCCTGGGAGACCGGCGCGGCTCGGTCGTGGCCATCGATCCCCGCACGGGCGAGATCCTCACGATGTGGTCGTTCCCCTCCTACGACCCCAACGCGATCGCCTCGCAGGACTTCGGAGCCGCGAACGATGCCTTCAACCTGTTCGACGGCAATGACGCGAAGCCGCTGCTGGCCAAGGCGTACCGCGAGCGCTACTTCCCCGGATCGACGTTCAAGATCGTCACGGCGGGGGCGGGGCTCGAGTCCGGCGACATCACTCGGGACGAGCCCGTGTACCCGGCATCGAACGAGTACGTGCCGCCCCAGACCTCCCGGCCGCTGCGCAACTTCGGCGGGTCGACGTGCGGAGGCGACCTGTTCGAGATCCTGCGCGTGTCGTGCAACACGGCGTTCGCCGAGATGGCGATCGACCTCGGCCCGGACGCGATGATCGACACGGCGGAAGACTTCGGGTTCAACCAGGATGTCCCGATCGACCTCCCGAGCCCGGCCGTCAGCAACTACCCGACCGACTTCGACCAGAACCTGCCGGCGCTCGCCCAGACCGGCATCGGCCAGAACGACGTCGCCTCGACGCCGCTGCAGATGGCGATGGTCGCCGGAGCCGTGGCGAACGGCGGGGCGATCATGACCCCGCACGTGCTCCAGACCGTCCGCGACGACGAGGGCACCGTCGTCGACACCTTCGAGGCGAACGAGTGGCGGCGGGCGATGTCGGACGACACGGCTGCCACGCTGCGCGAGGCGATGGTCGGTGTCGCCGAGAACGGCACCGCCACCAACCTGCGCATCGCCGGGTTCGAGGTCGGCGGCAAGACCGGTACGGCGCAGCTCGGCACCGATCCCCCGCGCTCGCACGCCTGGATCGTCGGCTTCGCCGGCCCGCCCGGCGGCGAGGCCACCGTGGCCGTCGCCGTGATCGTCGAAGGGCAGGAGGGCGCATCCGAACAGACCGGCGGCCGGGTGGCCGCGCCGATCGCCCGAGCCGTGATGGAGACGATCCTCGCCGGGCAGGGGGCAGGATGACGCCCCGGACTGTCGTAAGGTTCCCTCGCCATGTCTGACCGCGACCAAACGGGCCAATCCGGCGGCCCCGTCATCTACGGCGGCCGCTACGAGTTGCACAGCCGACTCGCTCGCGGCGGCATGGCCGACGTGTATCTGGCGCGCGACCAACTGCTCGACCGGCCCGTCGCCGTCAAGGTGCTCTTCGCCCAGTACGCGTCCGACCCGGCATTCGTCGAACGGTTCCGTCGCGAGGCCCAGGCGGCGGCGAACCTCAACCATCCCAACGTCGTGGGCGTCTACGACTGGGGCGAGGAGAGCGGCACCTACTACATCGTCATGGAGTACGTCGACGGCCGCAGCCTGGCCGACGTGCTCCGCCAGGAGGGGACGCTGCTCCCCGCCCGCGCCGCAGACATCGGCATCGACATCGCCGCCGCCCTCGGCTTCGCCCACCGCAACGGTGTGGTGCACCGCGACGTGAAGCCCGGCAACGTGATGCTCGCGTCCGACGGCCAGGTCAAGGTCACCGACTTCGGCATCGCCCGCGCCGTGTCGGCAGCGGCCGACGAGAACCTCACCCAGACCGGGCTCGTGATGGGCACGGCCACCTACTTCTCACCCGAGCAGGCCCAGGGCAAGCCGGTCGATCCCCGCTCCGACGTGTACAGCCTCGGAGTCGTGCTCTACGAAGCCGTGTGCGGGCGTCCGCCGTTCCGCGGGGACGATGCGCTCGCCGTCGCCTACCAGCACGTGCAGGAACAACCCACTCCCCCTCGCCAGATCAACGCGGACCTCGAGCCCACGCTCGAGGCGATCATCCTCAAGTGCATCGCCAAGAACCCCTCGGCCCGCTATCCGTCGTCGGAAGACCTCCGAGCCGATCTCCGCCGCTATCGCGAGGGCAACGAGATCGCTGCCGACGCTGTGGGCGCCGGGGCAGCCGCCGTGGCCGCCACCCGGGCCGTCCCCGTCACCCAGATGCAGGACACGTCGTTCGAGCAGTCCTACGAGCGGAGCTACGAACCGGCCTACGACTACGCCGAACCACCCCGCCGCAACGGGGCCTTCATCGCCATCATGGTGTTGCTGCTGGCCGTCCTCGGCGGCGTCCTGTTCTTCCTCGCGCAGGCGCTCGGTGTCCTCGACGACGGCGACGACCCCGATGTCGCGCTCATCACGGTTCCGAGCGTCGTCGGGCAACAACTCGACGGCCCCGGAGGGGCCAGGGCGACGCTCGAGGCGCTCGGCTTCGAGGTCAGCACCGAGTTCGAGGACAATCCCGACTTCGAGGACAACGAGGTGATCAGCCAGGACCCCGAGGGCAACGCCGACCTCGAGGACGGCGGCACCGGCACGCTGACGGTCTCGACCGGCGAGCCCGTCAGCGAGATCCCCGACGTCAGCG
>JAPKDO010000220.1 GCA_028822535.1 Acidimicrobiales bacterium | reverse complement strand
TGACCACGAGCGATCCCTCACGCAGGGCGACCCGGGTGAGTCCGCCCGCCGTCACGTAGGGCTCGGGGCCCGACAGCACGAAGGGGCGGAGGTCCACGTGGCGCGGAGACACCACGCCGTCGCACAACGTCGGTGCGGTCGACAGCGAGAGGATCGGCTGGGCGATCCAGTTCCGGGGGTCGTCGATGATCCGTCGACGGACCTCGGCGAGTTCGGCCGGGGATGCCTGGGAGCCGACGGTGACCCCGTAGCCGCCGGACTCGTTGGCCGGCTTGCACACCACCTCGTCGAGATGGTCGAGCACGTGCGCGCGGGAGTCGTCGTCCATGCAGCGCCAGGTCGGGACGTTGGCGAGCAGCGGCTCCTCGCCGAGGTAGTAGCGGATGAGATCGGGCACGTAGGAGTAGACGACCTTGTCGTCGGCGACGCCGGCGCCCGGGGCGTTCGCGATGGTCACGTTCCCGGCGGCCCAGGCGCCGATGAGCCCCAGTACGCCCAGTACGGAATCCGGACGGAACACGTCCGGGTCGAGGAACAGGTCGTCGATCCGGCGATAGAGCACATCGACCCGCACGAGCCCGCCGACCGTGCGCATGCACAGCACGTCGTCGGTGACGACGAGGTCCTGGCCCTCGACGAGGTGCGCGCCCATCCGCTGGGAGAGCAGCACGTGTTCGTAGTACGCCGAGTTGTGGACACCGGGCGTCAGCACCGCGATCACGGGCGCCGCCTGGTCCCGCGGGCTGAGCGCCGCGAGCTGGCCGGCCAGACGATGCGGGTACGCATCGACGGGCAGGATGTCGAGGTCGCGGAAGAGGTCGGCGAAGACGCGTTTCGACACCGCCCGGTTCTCGAGCATGTACGAGACCCCCGAGGGCACGCGGAGATTGTCCTCGAGCACATGGAACCGGCCCTCGCCGTCGCGGACGAGGTCGCTGCCGCAGATGTGGATCCAGATGTCGCCCGGCGGGCGGATCCCGCGTAGCTGGGGTCGGAAGTTCACCGAGTCCCGGAGGAGTTCCTCGGGGAACACCCCGTCGGCGATCACGGTCTGGTCGCCGTACAGGTCGGCGACGAACCGGTTCAGTGCGGACAGTCGCTGAACGAGGCCCGCCTCGACCTCAGACCACTCCGCGGCGGTGATGATGCGGGGGATGACGTCGACGGGCCACTCGCGGTCGATGTTGCCGGCGTCGGAGTACACCGTGAATGTGATGCCGAGCGAGCGCACCACGTCGGCGGCGGCGGCTTGGCGGTCCGCGAGCCCGGGACCGAGCGCTCGCAGGTGGCGGACCACCTGCTCGCATCCCGGGCGCGCGAGCCCGTCCTCGTCCAGGAGTTCGTCGTGGGTTCGGGTCGCGTCGTACGCGGACCACTGTGGGTCCATGAGCGTTGTCTAGATGGATCGCATGTCGCGGATGTTTCGCAACCGTGAATCCGAGTCGGTCGGTAGCCTCGGGGGATGCGGCGACCTCCTCTCTGGCTCATGCTCGGCGCTGCCGTGGTGATCGTCGGGGTCCTGGTCACCGATCTGGGCGTCTTCCCGCTGATCGTTGCCGTGACCGCCAGCGGCCTCATCTTCAAGGCGGGGTTCGCCCTGCTCGGCGGCATGTCCCAGCCGGTTCCGGAACCGCCGCCCCCGGGCGAGTTGCGCAAGGTCAAGATCCAGTTCCGATGCTCGATCTGCGGTTCCGAGGTCCGGATGACGAGCGCGAACGACGAGGTCCCGGACCCGCCGAAGCACTGCCTCGAGGAGATGGACCTGGTGGCTCCAACGATTGAGTAGCGGCCGAACTCGCCGGGTGGGTGGGTGACCACCCTCCGGATGGTCCCCCGCAGCGACGACCGGCCCGAGTGCAGGGGCATGCCCAGTAATCCACAGCCGGGAGAATTCCACAGCGTGGGACAACGTGGGGATGTCGTCTCGCCGTTCACCGGCGGTTCACGCCGGCGCATCCGGTGGTTCCGTCATGTCCCTTTCACCGCACCGACGGGGCCAGCCACGGTTGGCGACGTCCAGTTTGTCCACAGGTTGTCCACCATGCGGTGGATCGCTGTGGATCCGGAGCGGCCGACCTGTGGAAAACCGGTGGAGAGCTGACCGCTCGCCGAAACGGTGGCTAGTGGAACTGCGTGGCGGTGACGATGCCACCGAGCACGAAACCCAACCCGAGCAGCAGGTACTTGTTGTCGGTGGCTCCCGGGAGCAGGCCGAGGTAGTTCAAGAAGATGCACAGGCCGCCGAGGATCAACAGCGTGAACATCAGGACCGGCACCCAGGTGGGGCTGACCTTGAACTCCTGCGGGATCGGCGCGGTGTAGCGAGCGCTTCCCGTCTCGGGCTCGTGGGTCGAGTGCCCCTTCGAGATCGCGTGTCGGGACCCGGACTGGACGCCACCCTTCGGAGTCGTGCGTCCGCCCTTCTTCTTCCGGTCCTGTCGAGCCACGGCGGCGAGCGTACCGGTCCGGGCGCGGCGTGGCGGTGCCTGGTGGTGGACCCTGGCGACGGTACGGTCACCGCGGTGAACTCGGCGGACCCCGACACGCCCGTCCTGGCGGCCGTCGACATCGGCACCAACTCGGTCCACATGGTCGTCGCTCGCGTGTCGTCGAAGGGTCGGGTCGAGATCCTCGAGCGCGAGAAGGAGATGGTCCGCCTCGGCCGCTCGGGTGGCGACATGAAAGAACTCACCGACGAGGCCATCGACCGCGGGGTCGCCGCGCTGCGTCGGTGTCGTTCGGTCGCCGATGCCCACGGCGCGGAACTCGCCGCCGTCGCCACCTCCGCGGTGCGCGAGGCCGAGAACCGACGGGCCTTCCTCGACCGTGCCTACGACGAGGCGGGCGTGTCGGTCGACGTGATCTCCGGGTTCGAGGAGGCCCGTCTCATCCACCTGGGGGTGTTGCAGGCGCTGCCCCTGTTCGACCAGCGGGTGCTGCTGTGTGACATCGGTGGCGGGTCGACCGAAGTGCTCCTCGGTCGCGAAGCCGACGTGCTCGAGAGCCGTAGCTTCCGGCTCGGCGCCATCCGGTTGACCGAACGATTCCTCACGCCGAAGAAGCCGGGCGAGTCCGTGAAGGCGAAGCAGGTCGAGCGCTGTCGCCGGCACGCCGAAGCCATGCTCGCCCCGTTCGCCATCGAGGTCGCGCGCACGAGTTTCGACACCGTCGTCGGGGCATCGGGGACCATCGAGACGATCGTCGCGATGACCCTGGCCGAGCGCGGCGAGGGCAACGGCGCTCGCACCCACAACGGTGAGCGGATCAGCGCTCATGAGGTCCGTGCAGCGGTCGACCGTCTTGTCGAGACCGCGGATCCCGACGCCCGAGCGCAGATCCCGGGCGTGGACGCCAAACGGGCCGACATCATCCTCGGGGGCGCGATCATCCTCGAGCAGTTCGTCGAGACCTTCGGCGTCGACGAGATCGTCTTCTCCGACTACGCGTTGCGGGAGGGGGTGCTGCTCGACCAGGCCCGTCGTCGGTCGGGTGCCACGCTCCACCACCTGCGCGACCTGCGTCGCCAGTCCGTCGAGCACCTGATGGAACTGACCGACGAGCATCCCGAGCACAGCCGCGAGATCGCCCGCCTCGCGCTCCGCCTCTTCGACGAGTTGGTCCCGGTGCTCGGCCTCGAGTCCGACGACGGGCCCCAGGGGGTGGGTGCGGCCCGCGAACTGCTCGAAGCGGGGGCGCTGCTCTGCAACGTGGGGGTGTTCATCTCCCACTCCGGCCACCACAAGCACAGCTACTACGTGGTCCGGAACTCCGAGCATCTGGCGGGGTTCACCGACCGCGAAGTCGAGCTGATCGCGCAGATCGCTCGCTATCACCGCAAGTCGGCGCCGAAGTCGAAGCACGCCGAGTGGGCGTCGCTTCGGCGCACCGACCGTGAGTTGGTCCGAATGCTCGCCGGGGTGCTGCGGTTCACGATCGGGTTGGACCGCTCGCATGCCGCGTCGGTCGACGACGTGACCGTCACCGTGGACGACGACGGTCGCCTCGTGGTGTGCCTGCAGCCCCGAGACGGCGCGTCGGTCGAGCTCGAAGTGCACGCAGCCGATCAGCGACGGTCGCTGCTCGAAGACGTCACGGGTCGATCGGTCGACGTACGAGCCGGAGCGTGATGTCGCTCGTCGTCCGCTTCACAGGGCGCGGGAGAGCGGCGCCCCTCGATCGACGGCGTCGGCCAGGGCGGCGTCGGCGGCCATGAACAGCTCGTCGGGCGAGCTCGCGTGGACGGGGTACGAGGCGACGCCTCCGGCGAGTCGGACCGGGACGCTCGCGCCACCGGGGAACACGAAGTCGCCCCGGACACTCGACATCGCCTCGGTGAGCACGCGTTCGGTCACCTGCGTGTCGTGGGCGGGAAGGATGATGGCGGCCTCGTTGGTGTCGCTCAGACCGGTGACCGCCTCGTCGGGCAGCAGTGAGCGGACACGCTCGATGACCTTGGTGACGAGGTGGTCCAGACCGTCGGCGCCGACCTCGGCGACGATGTCGACGATGCTCAGCAGTCGGACGAGGCCGAGTGAGAACTGGCCGCCGGAGCCCGCCGCTGCGATCTCGTCGATCAGGCGAGCGTCGAGGTACCGCTGCGTCAGCAGCGGCAGCCGCTCGTGGCGTCCTGTCGCCGACAGTTCCTCGGCGATCGCCAGACGCGTGCGCACGATGTCGGCGAGGACGTCGGTGTTGAACGGTTTGGCGACGAATGCGTCGAGGCCGTCGGCGGAGCGCAGTGTCGGCATGGTGTCGGCCGAGACCATGACGATCGGGATGAAGGCGTAGGACTCGTCGGCGCGAAGGCGTCGGTAGACATCGCGTCCCGAGAAACCGCGGAGACGCAGGTCGAGCAGGACGGCGTCGGGCCGGTGCTCGTCGACGGCATCGACCACGGCGTCGACATCGTCGGGATCGACGTGGATCAGGTCGTACCCCGATGCGCGGAAGTACGCCCGGAGGAAGAGGGCGATGTCCGCTTCGTCTTCGACACACAGCACGCGCTGCGTCGCCGCCAGGCGTCGAGCCACCGGTCCGAGCGTCGGTTCGTCTTCCATGTCGGTCGTCGGCCTTTCGAGAATCCGGTGTTCGCCGAACGGACGGTTCTCCCAGCAACCCTGGCCTCTAGCATTCCACGACGTGGCCGCTCGCGTGCTCGTCATCGACAACTACGACTCGTTCACGTTCAATCTCGTGCAGTACCTGGGCGAATTGGGCGCAATGCCCGTCGTCCACCGCAACGACGAGATCGATCTGGACGGGGTCGAAGACATCGCGCCCGACGCGATCCTGATCTCGCCCGGTCCCGGCACCCCCGACGACTCCGGCATCTCGACTGCGATCATCGAGTCGTGGGGCGGGCGTCGGCCGATCCTCGGCGTGTGTCTCGGCCACCAGGCGATCGGCCAGGTGTACGGCGGCACGGTCGTGCGGGCCGGCGAGGTCATGCACGGCAAGACGTCGCTCGTCCGCCACGACGGCGCTGGTGTGTTCGCCGACCTCCCGTCACCGTTCGAGGCGACGCGCTACCACTCGCTCGTGGTCGATCCCGCGTCGGTCCCCGATTCGCTCGAGGTCACGGCGCACACGGGGTCGTTCGACGACGGCACCGGGGTCATCATGGGCCTGCGTCATCGCGAGCTCGACGTCGAGGGCGTGCAGTTCCACCCCGAGTCGATCCTGACGTCGACCGGACACCAGATGCTGCAGAACTTCCTCGATCGCGCGGCGACGCCGGCGACTTGATCACTCGCCGTCGGGCACCCCGGAGCGACCGACGCGAATGGTCACGGTCGACCCGCGGTCGGCGCGTTCGCCGCCGGCCGGGTCCTGGCTGATCACGCGACCGTCGTCGGGGTCACCCGGGACGAGGATCTCGTCCTCGACCACCACGGTGAAGCCGGCCGTCTCGAGTTCTTGTCTGGCGGTGTCCTCGGTCTTCTCGGTCACCGACGGGACGATGACCTGCTCGGGTCCGGCCGACACGAAGAGCGTGACGGTCGACTCCTTCTCGAGCGAGGTGTTGGCCGGCGGGTCGGTGCGGATGACGGTTCCCGTCGGGACGCTCGCCGAGTTCTCCTGTTGCTGCGCGACGTTGAATTCGGCCTGGGTCAAGATCCCCTCGGCCTCGTCGACGGGGCGGCCGGCGACGTCGGGCACGACCCGGGTGTCGGCGCCCTGGGAGACCCGCAGGGTGATCTGGGCCGACAGCGGTGCGTCCTCGCCGCCGGCCGGGTCCTGCTCGACGACCTTGCCGGGCTCGATGTCGCCGCTGAAGACGAGTTCGGTCCGGATGTCGGTGAACCCCTCGTCGCCGAGCACGGAGCGAGCGTCCTGTTCGGTGAAGTCGATGACGTCGGGGATCTCGATGACGGGCTCGCCGTTCGAGACCGTCAGCGTGACGGTGCCGCCTTCCTCGAGGTCGGCGTTGCCCTCGGGATCCTGGCTGATCACCTCGTTGTCCTCGAAGTCGGG
>JAPKDO010000219.1 GCA_028822535.1 Acidimicrobiales bacterium | reverse complement strand
GGCCGCCGACGACGTGGGCGTTGGTCAACGCGAGTCCGTCGGCGGTGAGGATGATGCCGGTCCCCGCACCGGCCTGGCCGTCGACGATCCCACTGGTGGTCTGGATCGACACGACCGACGGCTCGACGTTCCCGAGTACGGCGAGGACGTCGATGCGGGGCACGGGGCCGCTGGGACTGGTCACCGGAGTGTCGCCGGCGACGATGTCGTCGGTCTCGCCGCCGGACGGCCACAGGGAGACCACACCCAGGATCAGCGCGGCGACCAGCGCGCCCACGACACCGCCGACGAGGGCGGAGCGTCCGACCGCGCGATCGCGATCGCCTGGGTGCGGCGGCGGATCGAGGCGCGGCCATGCTCGGGGAGCGCGCAAGTCGCGGCCGGGGGTCGTGGGCGGATGCGTCGGCAAGGACGTGGAGTCGTCTGCGGGCGCCATGGCCGACCAGTCTCGCCGGTCGGGGAGGGGTTCCGTCGGTCGCGCCCGAAGAATCCGGACAGATCGGGAACCAAAACGCTCGCAGCTTCGTAGAAGAGGTGGAGGTCAACCAATGGACACCCCATGGATGCAGGACGGCAATTGCCGCAACCACCCACCCGAGGTCTTTTTCCCCAGTGACGGGGTGGGCGTGCTCGTGGCCCAGCGCATCTGCGCGACCTGCCCGGTCAAGGAACGTTGCCTGGAATATGCGCTCGAGGAGCGGATCGACCACGGCGTGTGGGGCGGCGCATCCGAGCGTGAGCGTCGTCGGCTGCTCAAACGCCGGCGAGAAGGCCGCCAGGTCGCCATCGGAGCCTGACCGGCCTGCTGCGGACGGACTCTGGCCACCCGTTCATCCAGACGTGATGACTGGATGGTCGAAATCTGTCGTCAGAGCGATGGGACGTCTGTCGGCGTGTCCGTGGCGGTTGCGCTACCGCTGAAGAACCTGGCAGTCGGTCCGGCCGTCCAAGGTTCGGCGCATTCGCACACGCATGTCGATGCAACGCGCCGAACGGCGCGTTCCCTCGCTCTCACCAGAGATGTGTGTTCTCTGGTGTAGCGGAGTTGGCAGATCCCGCTGGCAGTCCTCTCTGATCGACACGGCCGGGCGATAGGTGTGCCCCTCTTCGGCCACCCACCTGTCACACCTTGCTGCCGACTCAGCGGTCGTCGAGGTGAATGGCGTCGACGTCCTCGATCCCGACGTCGCCGAACCCGGTGCGGCCGGCGTCGGGGCGCAGAACCTCGATGGGGTCGCGTAGGTCGTCGATGTACCCGAGCGCGTACGCGCCGCGGGAATATCCCATGAGCCGCTGCAGGTCTTCGTCGAAGGTCCGCGCGACATCGAGCGGCACCGACAGGTACTGGTTCTCCTCCTGGCGGAGCCACGACGCGTTGTAGGTGATGTTGATGCCCCGCCGGACCGAGTCGGACCGGTTGGCGCCACCACCGTGATACAGCGCTCCGGTGTAGACGAGGACAGACCCGCGGTCCATGGTCGCCGGGAGGGTGTCTTCGACGGTGTAGCGGAGCTTGTCGTCGTGGAGGTTCGAACCGGGGATGACCCGGGTCGCGCCATTCTCCTCGGTGAAGTCGGTCAGCGCCCACAGGGTGTTGCACTGGACCTCGTAGCCCTTGGGGAACGGGAAGAAGTCGAAGGCCCATTGGTCGCGATGGATGGGTTGTGCCGACTCCCCCGGCCCGATCGAGATGATCTGGGTGAGGTGTAGTTGGTACGAGGTTGCGTGTGCGAGCACCGCATCGGCGAGCGACCGGATCGTCGGGTGCACGACCAGACCGCGCGCGGTCTCGGACCGGGCCAACAACGCACCCGTCCGCCGCGTGGCGAAACCGGAGAACTCGTCGGGTCCGTCCGGCGTCGCGTCGATCCACGGCGCGAGTTCAGCGTCGATCGAGTCCAGGATGTCGTCGTCGGCCAACCCTTCGATCACCGCGCATCCGTCGGCCGCCAGCGCTGCGGCCATCTCCGACGCCGGGGCATCGCTGTCGAATCGTCGGATCTCCATCGTTTCCCCCTCATCCGTGCCGGGAGCGTAGGTCGACCCCCGCACTGGCGTGCCTTCAACCGCCGAGCGCGAAGACCTCCATCAACTCCTGGCAGGAGTCATGCACCCGGTCGACCATCGAGGTGCGCCGGGGCGCCGGCAGCGTGGCGACGATGTCGGAGACGGCGTGGGGGTCGTCAGCGACCAGCGTGACGACCAGGTCCCCGATCTCGGTGACCACGACGGTCGGGCTCCCCGGCCGGAGCCACGCCCGCCGCCCGGCGATCGTCTCCGTCGTGCCGGTCGGCAATTCGTCCCAGTCGATGCGGCCAGGCTGTTCGAACAGCGTGACGGCGACGTCGTCCGATTCGTACACCACCGTGGTGAGGTCTCGGCCGTCGAACACGGCCCGACGCTGCATCGGCGCCGCACTGTTCCCGACGGTCACGGGGGTCGAGTAGTGCGCACCACCGTGGTCGACAGCGCGCATGCCGTCGACCTGGTCGTGGCCGGCGTTGTCGTGCAACGAGATCAGCGCCTCGATGTCCGGTGTCACGGTCGGGTGCGTGACGGCGCTGGTCACGGCGAGCAAGCCGAGTGCGAACCATGCGACGCCGACGAACGCGAGCCCGGTGCCCACGAGGCGACGTCGACGGGTGATGACGCTCTCGACGACCGGTGCAGCGTCGACGGACGGCGCCGTTCGCATCCACGACCGGGCCGCCTCGACCGCGCCTGCGACGCCGCGGCACGGCTCACATTCGTGGAGGTGCATGTCGACCCAGGCCGCAGTGGCGGCGTCGAGTTCACCGTCGAGACGGGCCGAGACGAGGTCGCCTGCGTGACCGTCGTCGGGGACGGCGGGTCCATGTCCATCAGTCATGTCGCGCTCCCCAGCGCTTCGCGGAGCGCGAGGCGGCCCCGGTGGATGCGGCTCCGAACGGTCCCGACCGGGATGTCGAGCTGCGTCGCGATGTCGCCGTAGGGCAGCCCGGCCACGTCGGAGAGCACGACGGCGACGCGGAAGTCGTCCGGCAATGCGGCGAGTGCCGCCTGGACCTCGTCGGAGAGGCCGGCGGCGGCAGCAGCCTCGGCAGCCGACGGCGACGCGGGCAGGACGAGGTCCGGATCCTCCGGGAGCGCCACCTGGGGGCGCCGCTGACGGCGACGGGCGTCATCGAGGAACGCGTTCGTGGTGATCCGGCCGAGCCACCCCCGGAGTGACCCGGGCTCATAGGTGCGCAGGCCGCGTTGCACTCGCACGAGCACCTCTTGCACCAGATCCTGCGCATCCTCACGATTCCCGGTCAGTCGATAGGCGACGGTGTAGATGAAGTCGCCTTCGTCCCGAGCGATCTCCTCCCACGTGGGGACAACGTCGCGCGAGCGGCGTCGGTTCCCCGCTCGCCGCTTCCCCGATGTCATACGACGACGCTAAACGACACCGCCCCGCCGATCGGCGGGGCGGTGAATCGAATGGTCGGTGATCGTCGCGGCTACGCCGTCTCGACGATGCCTCGTCGCGCCAGGGCACGCGCTCGGCGGATGCGGCGACGTTCCCGCTCGCTCATCCCACCCCAGATGCCGAACTTCTCACCGTTCTGCAAGGCGTACTCGAGACAGTCCTCCCGCACGACGCAGCCCTTGCAGACCGCCTTCGCTTCTTTGGTCGATGCGCCTCGCTCCGGGAAGAACAGGTCGGGATCGACCCCGAGGCAGTTCGAGTACTCCTGCCAGGTCTGGGTCTCGGACTGGCCACCGATGTCCACATGGACGCTCATTGCCGAGTCTCCTTTGGGTCAGCTTCACACGACACTCCAGCCGGCGGACGGCGCGAGGCGGACCTCGCCGCTGCCCCCATACCAGATGTGTAATTACAACGGTGTGATCATCCCCCACCAGGGGCCCGAAACGCAAGGGAGACTTGTATTTCTTGGGTGGTGACGGATCCGAGCCGAGCGCCGGCGAGGCGTCCGTGGGACGGTGGAACACGGCTCCGTGCACACGGGAATCGGCAAGGAGCGCAGCGACGACGCCGGTTCAGGAGACGCGTCGGCCGCCGCTGGTGCGGAGCGCCCGCTTGTGCTCCACGAAGTCGACGAGGACGTAGTCGCCCAGCGTCTCGGGCGTGGTGAAGAACGCACGGCCGCCGTTCATCTTCGAGATGCGTTCGATGAAGTGCTTGAGATAGCTCGTCGCGTCGAGCATGAAGGTGTTGATGCGGATGTCGTCCTTCGTGCATCGGATGACCTCGCGCACGGTGGCGTCGATCGTCTCCTGCACCGGCGGGTAGTTGAAGTACGGCTGCGACATCCCCGGCTCGTAGTGGGCCGTCGGCTCACCGTCGGTGATCATGATGATCTGCTTCGTCCCGGACTGCTTGGCGAGCAGCTGGCGGGCCAACTGGAACCCGTGCTGCATGTTGGTGCCGTAGTCGTAGTCCCAGCTCACCTCGGGCAGTTGCTCGGGCGTGAGCACGTGGGCGACCTTCGAGAAGCCGACGAGCCCGAGATAGTCCTGGGGGAACTGGCCCGAGATCAGCGCGTGCAGCGCCATGGCGACCTTCTTGGCCGGGAGGAAGTTCTCACGCATGGGCATCGACAGCGACAGGTCGAGCATGAGCACGGTCGACGAACGGACGACCGTCTCGGTGCGCTCGACCTCGAAATCGTCCGGTGTCAGCCGAACCGGCGTCCCTCCCCCGTTGCGTCGGACGGCGTTGCGCACGGTCTTCTCGATGTGGAGGTTGAACGGATCGCCCCACTCGTAGGGCTTGGTGTCGTGGGACCGCTCGTGGCCGGTGCCGAAGGACGACATGTCGTGGCGGCCGAGCTTGTCCTTGGCCAGCTTCGAGAACAGGTCGTCGAGGGCGTTGTTGCCGATCTTGCGCAGCCCGCGGGGCGTGAGCTCGAGGCGCCCCTCCTTGTTCTGGATGAGCCCGGCCTCCTCGAGTTGTTTCGCCAGCTTCGACATCTGTTCGAGCGATCGGGCGGCGTCGTCACCGAGCAGCTCCTTCGCGCGCTCGAGATCGGCCTCGGCCAACGCTCCCGGCTGCGTGGCGTTCTGCAGCAGGTTCTCGAGCTGGTCGAGGTCACCGAGTTCGGCCATCATCTGGGCCGCCTCGGCGAAGCCCATCGGGTTGTCGCCGTCGAAGTCGTACTGCTTGTCCCAGTCGAGCTGCGGGAACATCTCCTTCAGGTTCTGGCCGAGTTGGCTCGACAAGAAGGCGAGGTCCATGTCCTCGAGGAGCTGTTCGGCCAGACCCTGGAGCTGCGCACGCTGCTCGGGACTCATCGAGTTGAGCATCGCCTGCATGTTGGCCATGCGCTCGGCCATCGCCCGGAGCAGTTCCTCGACATCCTGGGGGTCCTCGGGGAAGAACTCGCCGTACTCCTCCATGAACTGCTGGAAGTCCTCCGGCGTGTCGTCGCCGCGCTGGTGTTTCTCCAGCAGTTCGTTGAGCGCGGCCATCATGTCCTTGGTGCGCTGCATGGCCTCGGGATCGGGGTTCGACATGGCCCCGGCCATCTGGTCGAAGTACTGCTGGGCGAGCTGCTCGCGCAGTTGCTCCATCAACTCGTCGAAACGTTCCTGGGCCTCGGACGATTCGAACGCGTAGCTGCTCAGGCTCTGCACCTGGCCGGCGAGGTCGGACGGGAGCATGTCGAGATGCATGTGCTTCTCGGTGTTGGTGGCTTCGGCCAACTCCTGTCGACGCTCGTCGCCGGACTGGCGTGCCTCGTCCAGACGTTCGTCGAGTGCCGAGCGCTCTTGATCGACGAGCTCTCGCAGCGCATCGGCGATCTCGTCGTAGACACCGCCGAGGTTCGCGTTCTCGAGTCGCTCCTGGCGAGCGTCGCGGAGGCGCTCCATGAGCTCGCGCATGCCCTCGACGCGATTGCCGTCGTCGTCCTCGAAGCCCTGCTGCATCAACCTGCGCAGGGCTGCGTTCAGGTCGCCGTGGTAGAGGAGGTCGTCCGTGATCTCCCCGAAGATCGAGTCGGCGTCGAGGTCGAATCCGACCTGGGTGCCGTCCCACCGCGAGTACCGGAAGTTCGGACGCGTCATGGGTGCACGGTAGCGCCGGGAGTTGGAGCCCGGACGCGCGACTGCGCCCGGCGGGCGGACCGGGCGCAGTCGGAACGAGACGGGCCGGGGGGCCCGTGCGGTATGACGCGAAGGTCAGGCGGGGCGAGTGGTCTCGCGCTCGACGACCTTGGTCTCGGTGTGCGGGGTGGTTGCACGGTCGAGCCAGAGCAACGAGATCAGGACACCGAGGATGCCGGCGATCATGAGGATGACGCCGACAGCGGAGATGTCGAGACCCGAGATCTCGGCGTCGACCGCGAACGTGAGGATCGCACCGACGGCGATGAGGAAGATGGACGAACCGGTGGCCATGATGATGACTCCTTCGTGCCCGTAGAGTGCATCGGGCGTAGCGGGCTGAACATCAAGTCCTTCCCCTGCCGATGCGCGTGTCAGAACCAACTGCTGGGTTCAGACGCGCCGGACGGCGACGAGCGCGACGTCGTCCGCATCG
>JAPKDO010000218.1 GCA_028822535.1 Acidimicrobiales bacterium | reverse complement strand
GTCAGCAGTTCCTCGAGGACATCTCCCAGACCCGCATCGACGAGGCGGTGGCCGGCCTCGATGCCGCATTGCTCGTCCTCCACTCACCGATCGACGAACTCGTCGGCGTGGACCACGCCCGGCGCATCTACGAGCAGGCCCGTCATCCCAAGAGCTTCGTCTCGATCGACGGCGCGAATCACCTGTTGACCGACCGGTCCGACGCCGGATGGGTGGCGGGTCTCGTCGCCACCTGGGCCGACCGCTACCTCCCCGAGGCTGCCGACGACGGAGATGACGAGTCGGCCGACCTGGGGGACGGGATCGTGCTCGTCGAGGAGTCCGGCTCCGGGAAGTTCACGCAGACGGTCCGGGCGGGGAACCACACGTTTATCGCGGACGAGCCCGCGGGCATCGGTGACGACACCGGCCCGAACCCCTACGAACTGCTTCTCGCTGGTCTTGGCACGTGCACGTCGATGACGTTGCGTATGTATGCCGACCGGAAAGGATGGCCGCTCGAACACGTGGACGTCCGCCTGTCTCACGAACGCACGCACAGCGATGACTGTTCCGACCCCGAAGACGCTCCCTGCAGGATCGAGGTGATCGACCGGGTCATCGAGGTGCGCGGCGACCTGACGGCGGACCAGGTCGACTCGCTCACCGCCATCGCCGACAAGTGTCCGGTACACCGAACGCTCGAATCCGATCTCCGGGTCACGACGAGCGTGAGGACGGCTACGGGGCTCTAGCGTCGAAGCCAGCCGCCCCACCGCCGACATCCGAGGACGCTGACCGTGGAAAAGATCTCCCGAGACGACCCCCGAGCCGCACACATGGCCGAGGACCGCACGGTCGATCGGGACGAGCTGTTCGACTTCGTGCGCGACAAGCATCGATGGGTGCTGGCGACGACCCGTGCCGACGGCCGTCCGCAGCTCAGCCTCGTGACCGGTGGTCTCATCGCCGACGGGCGACTTGCGATCGCCACCTACCCCGAGCGGGCAAAGGCGAAGAACATCGCCGCGGACCAGCGGGTGTCCGTCGGCGTCATGGGCGACGAGTTCAACAGCGCCTGGGTGCAGATCGACGGCGACGCCGTCGTGCACCATCTCCCCGACGCGCTCGACGGTCTCGTGGAGTACTTCCGTTCGATCAGCGGCGAACACCCCGACTGGGACGAGTACCGCCAGGCCATGTGCGACCAGGGCAAGTGCGTGATCCTCGTCGAACCGACCCGCTGGGGGCCGGTCAGCAAAGGCGGCTTCCCGCCGTCGCTGTTCGCCGATGACTGACGAAGCACCGGCGAGCAGGTCCGCCTGTTGCGGCCCCTCGCGCCGAGACAGCGAAGCCGTGGCTGCCGGCCCGGCGGATGCCCACGCGGTCGCGGACAGTCGCCCGACGATGGACGTCGTGCAAGTCCCTGCCGGCTCCTTCGTGATGGGAACGGACGACCCCCGGGGGTACGCGGAGGATGGCGAGGGGCCGGCGCACCGGGTGACGCTGGATGCGTTCTCGATCGGCGCGCACACGGTCACCAACGCCGCGTTCGCGACCTTCGTGGAGGCCACGGGGCACCGGACGACGGCAGAGCGACTCGGGACCTCGTTCGTCTTCGGGGGGTTGCTCCCTGACGACTTCCCCCCGACCCGAGGTGTGGTCTCGGCGCCATGGTGGCGTGAGGTCGAGGGTGCCGACTGGCGTCATCCCGAAGGAACCCACAGCGACGTCTCCGATCGCGCCGATCACCCCGTCGTGCACGTCAGCTGGCTCGACGCCGTCGCGTACTGCACCTGGTCGGGCACACGCCTGCCGACCGAAGCCGAGTGGGAGTGCGCCGCTCGTGGCGGTCGGGACCAGCAGCACTTCCCGTGGGGCGAGGAGCGGGAGCCTGCCGGCGAACACCGGATGAACGTGTTCCAGGGGCGGTTCCCTCCGGAGAACACCGCAGACGACGGCTGGGTCGGCACCTGCCCGGTCGGGACGTATCCCGCCAACGACCTCGGGTTGTTCGAGACCACCGGCAACGTGTGGGAGTGGTGCGCCGACTGGTTCGACCCGACGTACTACGGCCGATCGCCCCAGCACTCGCCGCCCGGGCCGGACGACGGAGAGGCCCGCGTGATGCGTGGGGGGTCGTACCTCTGCCACGACAGTTACTGCTGGCGGTACCGGGTCGACGCTCGCAGCGCGAACACTCCCGACAGTTCCACCGGCAACATCGGGTTCCGCGTCGCCTCGACCTGACCCAGGGCGTTCCCCGGCCGACGCTGGGGGATCGGCCCCATGGGCCGGGTGGAGGAATCGTGGGTGAATCGGGTCATGACCACGACGCCCATCGATGCATCCACCCGAGTCTCGGCCGAGGAGGCTGCCGCGGCGACGCCGACGGACCGCAACCGTGCGGTCGACTTCTACCGGGCGGTGGCCATGGGCGTCGTCGCCGTCGGCCACTGGCTCGGCATGGTGGCGGTCCTCGACGGCGGCGAGCTCGTCGGCGGCAACCTCCTCGACTTCTCGCCCGAGTACGGCTGGATCACCTGGGTCGGCCAGGTCATGCCGCTGTTCTTCTTCGTGGGAGGGTTTGCCTCGGCGACGTCGCTCCGGTCGGCCGAACGCAAGGGCGTCCGACCGGCGGACTGGGTCGCCACCCGACTGCACCGCATGGTCACGCCGGCAGCGGTCCTCGCTGGCTTCTGGGCCGTGGCGCTGGTCGTCGGTGGTGTCGTCGGAGGCTTCGGCATCGTCGCGGCCGGCGCCGTCGGTGCGGCCATCCCGCTGTGGTTCCTCGCCAACTACACGATCGACACGGCCATCGCTCCGTACACGCACCGGTGGTTCCGGTCGCATCCTGGCCGCCTGGTCGGCGGCCTCCTCGTGCTCTTCGCGATCGGTGAAGTCGCCAGTTTCGCCGGCGTGCGGATGCTCCCGCAGATCAACTGGGTCATCGGGTGGCTCGGCTTCCAGGTCGCCGGCTTCGCCTGGCAGGCGGGACGCCTGCCCACCGGACGGCGCCTCGCGCTCCTCGCGGGAGCCGTGTGGGCGGCCGCGCTCGCCGTGGTGCACTTCGGTCCGTGGCCGTCGGTGATGCTCCACCACGGTGGGCTCGATCACAGCCCGACGCACCCGCCATCCACGGCGCTCATGTTCTTCGGGTTCGCGTACTCGCTCACCGCCGCGGCCGCCGCTCCGGCGGTGACACGTTGGCTCGAACGTTCGCCTCGGGCATGGAAGACGACCATCGGGGCCAACGTCATCGCCATGTCGGTGTACCTCTGGCACATGACGGCGGCCGTCGTCGTGGCCGGGGTGGCCTATGGCATCGGCCTGCTTCCCGACGTCGAGCCCGGCACGACCGGCTGGTGGTGGACCAAGGTGCCGTTCCTCGTCGCCAACCTCGCCGTCCTGGTGCCGCTCGTTCGGCGGGTCGCGCCGGTCGAACAGCGGGCGCTCCTGGGAGGGGGAACATCGTGGCGGCGGGGGATGCCGTCGATGCTGGTCGCAGCGGCGGTGTTGTCCGCCAGCGTCAAGGCGTGGTCGAGTCCGCAGCCGCTGGTCCTCGTGGCCGGCCTCGCCGGGACGCTGGCCGTGTGGCAGTTCGCGCTCCGCGATCGCGCCGCCTCGACCACCGCTGACCTCCCCCGAACGACCAACGGGTCCTAGGGTGCAGTCCTGTGAACGAGGCACTGGGGCGCGGGAACGAACGACGCATCGACTATCCGTTCCGACCGGGGGCGATGCCGCCACTCTTCGGCGACACCGCGTCGGTCCTGGTGGTCGATGACGATCCGATGGTCGTCGACCTCTTGGCCGAGATGCTCGAGTCGGAGGGGTACCGCTGCGAGCGGGCGGCCGACGCCGAGGAGGCCATGGAGCGCCTCGCCGAACAGGACTTCGCCCTCGCGCTGGTCGACGTCTTGATGCCGGGGGAGTCGGGCCTCGAATTGGTCGACCGGGCGCTCGACCTCTACCCGTTCCTCGCGGTGCTCATGGTGAGTGGCGTCGACGATCCCGAGATCGCCGAGATCGCCCTCCGCACGGGGGCGTACGGCTACCTCGTCAAACCGTTCACGCACAACGAGGTGGTCGTCGCGGTGTCGAATGCCGGGCGGCGTCGCTGCCTCGAGATCGAGAGCGCCGTCTACCGGCGTCGCCTCGAGACGCGACTCGAAGAACAGTCGGCGGATCTGGACGATGCCTTGGAGCAGCTCAAGGCGCTCCACGACCCGACCGGGGACTGAGCGGTCAGAGCAGGTCTTCGACTCGGCTCGTCGGCCGTCCGATGATCGCCTTCTTGCCCTTCACGACGACCGGGCGCTGCAACAGCTTGGGGTGTTCGACCAGCAGGTCGGCGACCGCCTCTGCATCGGTGTAGTCGTCGGCGTCGAGTTCCAGCTTCTTGAACTGGGCGTCCTTGCGGACCAGATCGGCTGGCTCGTCCTCGAGCTTGCCGAGGATCGACATGATCTCATCCCGGTCGGGCGGGTTCTTCAGGTAGAGCACCACGTCGACGTCGATTCCCTTTGCCTCGGCGACCGCCAGGGCGTTCTTGGAAGACGTTCAGTTGGGGTTGTGGAAGATCTTCACCTTGGGCATGTCGGCGAAACTATCCCACGCTCACTCGTAGCGGAGCACGCCGCGGATGTTCTTGCCTTCGCGCATGTCGGCGAAGCCCTGGTTGATGTCCTCGAGCGTGTAGGTGCGGGTGATCATGCCGTCGAGGTCGAGGCGGCCGGCGCTGTAGAGCTCGAGCAGGCGGGGGATGTCCTTGCGCGGGTTGGCCGAGCCGAAGAGCGAGCCGACGACCTGCTTCTCGCTCAACGTGAGGTCGAGCATGGGAATGGTGTTCGACGTCTCGGCGGCCGAGTGGATGTTGGTCACGACGACGCGGCCGCGTTTGGCGGCGAGGCCCATGACCTGGTCCATGGTGGCGCCGTCGCCGAGGCCCATGGCCATGATGACCTTGTCGCACTTGCGTCCCCAGGTCTCCTCCTCGATCAGCGCAGCGGCTTCTTCGAGGTTGGACGCCGTGTGGGTCGCGCCGAATCCCTGCGCGACCTCGTGCTTCCACTCGAGCGGGTCGATGGCGAAGATCTGCTCGGCACCGGCGAGGGCCGCGCCCTGGATGGCGGCGCTGCCGATCCCACCGACACCCACGACGGCGACCTTGTCGCCCGGCTGCACATCGGCGGCGTAGACCGAGCTCCCCCAGCCGGTCGTGACGCCGCACCCGACGAGGCAGGCCTTGTCGAGCGGCACCTCCTTGGGGACCTTCACGCACGACCACTCGTGCACCACGGTGTCGTGGGCGAAGGTGCCGAGGAGCAACAGCGTCTGCAGGTCCTGCCCCTGGGCGTGGTGCCGGGACGTGCCGTCGATCTGGCGACCCGCCACCAGGAGTCCGCCGTTGTCGCAGAGGTTCGAGTGGCCGGACGCGCACGAGGAGCACGACCCGCACGACGGCATGAAGCTGAACACGACGTGGTCGCCGACCTCGACGAACGAGGCGTCCGGGCCGACGGCCTCGACGACGCCGGCGCCCTCGTGGCCGCAGATGATCGGGAACAGACCCGGGAGATCGCCCTGGACGATGTGTTCGTCGGAATGGCACATGCCGGACGCGACCAGGCGCACCTGGACCTCGCGACCCTTCGGCGGGTCGAGTTCGATCGTCTCGACCGACCAGTCCTGGCCCTGTTCCCAAAGGATTGCTGCTGTCGTCTCCATCGGAGTCCCCTCATCGTCGCCGCCGCCTGATCTGACGTCGTGTCAGAAACGTAACAACCGCGTCCCTCGAGCGTCGCACCGACGACGAGCGTCATAGGTTGGATGTGCACGTCGATCCGGGGGGCAAAGAGTGGGCGAGGACCGGCTCGTCGACATGAACGAGAACTCGACGCTCCTTGCGTCGGGGGCCGACGGCTGCGACGTCGAGTTCGCAGTGCAGGCCCGAGCTCCAGGCCACCCGATCATGTAGACGTGCTGCGGAACTCAGGGGTCGGCGAGTTCGAAGTCGGCGAAGTCGAAGCCGGGGGAGACCACGCAGCTCACGAGCGCGTCGGCGTCACCGGGGAGCGTGCGCTGCCACGCTCCGGCGGGAACGATGACCTGGGCAGCGTGACCAGCTTCGATGTCGGTACCGAGCGTGCGCCTCGTTCCGGCGGACGGCTGCTCGTCCGCCCCACCGACCTCGAGCGTGACCTCGCCGACGTGTGCCAGCCAGATCTCGTCCGATGCGACGCGGTGCCACGCCGACGATTCGCCGGCGTGGAGCAGGAAGTGGATGAGCGTCGCCGTCGGTCGCACTCGCCCGTCGAGCGTCTCGACCTCCTCGGGTGCGACCCAGGTCTGACGGAACCAGCCTCCTTCGGGGTGCGGTTCGAGTCCGAGCGATTCGACGAGTGGGGAAGGCATGCCGCCATGATGTCTCCATGATCGAACTCGAGACACGCGGGCACGTTCGGATCCTCCACCTCGGCGACGGGGAGAACCGCTACAACCGCCGCTCGGTGGACGCCATCCATCGAGCGCTCGACGAGGTCGCGTCCGTCGACGGACCTGTCGCACTGGTCACGGCCGGCGCAGGGAAGTTCTTCTCG
>JAPKDO010000217.1 GCA_028822535.1 Acidimicrobiales bacterium | reverse complement strand
TCCCCCCTCCCCCTCCCCCCGGCGGAATGCCCGGCGGCATGGCGGCCGGCGGTGGATCCCAGTTCGGCCCCCTCGCATCGTGGGGCCAGCGTGCGGTCGCCTGGCTGATCACGGGAGCCATGATCTTCGGCGCGTACATCGCGCTGTTCATCGTCGTGTTGATCATCAGCGCCGTGTCCGACGTGCTCGGCGCGTTGGTCGGCTTCGTCGGCTACCTCGCGTTGCTCGGTGCCGCGTTCTACTTCTATTACCTCGACGGTCAGACCGGCGGCCACCCCGGCAAGCGCCTGACCGGCCTCAAGACCGTCAACGCCGACACCGGCGAACTCATCGGCGGCGGCATGGGCATCGTGCGCTACCTGGCGCACTTCGTGGACGCCATCATCTGCTACATCGGATTCCTGTTCCCCCTGTGGGACGACAAGAACCAGACGATCGCCGACAAGATGATGTCGACCGTCGTCGTCGCTGATCAGCCCAAGAAGGCCTTCGGCCCGGAACTCTTCAAGGCGTAGTCAGTCCGCTGTCGAGGAGCGCTTCCTGCGCTTCTCGAAGTCCTCGTGGAAGCGCAGGATGGTCGACTGACTGGCGGTTGCCAGCAAGGTCCCATCCTGCGCCCACAGGTGCACCAGTCCGTGCCCGAAGCCGTTGGCGATGGCGTGGACCCTGATGTCGAGCAGCACCCAGTCGGTCTGGACGATCTCGACCATGCGCAGCGTGTTGTCGAGGCTGTTGCCCCCGGCATGCTTGCCCAGGGCCTGTCCGAGCCCGAACGGCACGTAGTCGCCCAGGATGGCGAGCGCCGCCCCCGACATCTCGAGCACGTCGGGCATCCGAGCCCACATCGAGCAGTTGCCGTCAGGTGACGGATTGCCGTCGATGGCGTCCCAGTTGCGGGCATCGGCCAGGCGGAAGTCGAGGCGGGACATCATCCCCTCGGTGTCGTCGAGTGCGAACCGCACCTCGCAGTCCTCCGGCGCGGGGACATCGGGCATGGTCTCCCAGGCGCCCTGCGCCGCCACGTCGCGGGCACCGAGCGCGGCGTTCACCGTGAGGATCTCGCGATCGCCGACGTGGCCCGTCGCACGGGCCTGGGTGACCGAACGGCCGGCGTTGGCCACCACGACGTCGATGTCCATGATCGAGGGCGGGTTGGCGTAGCTCAGGTACTGCGCGGTCGCCCAGATGACGGGACGACCGGTGGTCCCCTCCATCGCCTCGATCGCGGCACCCAGACCGCACCCACCCCAGAGGAAGTTGCCGCGGGTCGACACACCGGGGGTCACCGGGAGGATCCACCGATTGGGGTTGTGGGTCGACTCGAGCCCGAGGAACGTCTTGGCATCCACGGCGGGCGACTCTACGAGCGCGCGGCAGGGTTGCCAGCACCCGGTGTAGAACCTCTGCCCATGACCGAAACGCCCCAGACTCCGTGGCTCGACGACGCCTGCTCGCTCGTCGAGGCCTACCGCTCCGGCGACCGAGACCCCGTCACGGAGACCGAGGCATGCCTTGCAGCGATCGAGGCGTCGGAACTGAACGCGTTCTCGCACATCGATGCCGAGCGAGCGCTGGAGGCAGCCGCCACCGCCGACGTCTCGCTCCCCTTCGGCGGCGTGCCGATGGGCGTCAAGGAACTCGACAAGGTGGCCGGATGGCCCGACACCGAGGCGTCGGTGGTGTTCCGCGATCGTGTCGGCGCCGTCAACGGCACGATGATCGACCGGCTCGTCGATGCCGGCGCCGCGCTCGTCGGCATGTGCACGGCGTCAGAGTTCGGCGGGCTCAACGTGTCGACCACGAAGCTGAACGGCACGACCCACAATCCGTGGGAACACGGCAGGACCGCGGGCGGATCGTCCGGCGGATCGTCGTCGGCGGTCGCCGGCGGCCTCGTGCCGATCGCGACCGGCGGTGACGGCGGCGGCTCCATCCGCATCCCCGCGGCGTTCACCGGCCTCGTGGGCATGAAGGGCACGGCCGGACGGATCCCCCGCGGGCCCAAGACCGAGATCGCCCCGCTGACCGTCGTGAAGGGCTGCCAAGCGCGATCGGTCCGTGACGTCGCCCGCTGGTACGACGTGTGTGCCGGCTACGACATGCGCGATCCGTACTCGCTGCCGTCCCACGGGCGTTGGGAGGCCGATCTGGGGACCCACGACCTGACCGGGATGAAGGTCGTGATCGCTCCCGACCTCGGGAAGGCGGTGCTGCGGCCCGAAGTCGAGGCCAACGTCCGGGAAGCGGCCGCTGCTCTCATCAGCGACGCCGGACTGGTCGAGGTCGACGTCGCCGTCGAGTTCCCCGGCCTCGGCCTCGAGTGGGCGATGTCGAACCTGTCGCAACTGTTCAACGACGTGCGGGACCTGTGGCCCGACTGCAAGGACGACCTCACGAAGGAGATGGCGTTCGGACTCGAGATGGCACACGGCTCCTACGACCTCGCCATGGCCGCCACGGTCGAGCGGAACCGTACCGACATGAACGAGAAGATGGCCGCCGTGTTCGACGAGGCCGACTTCATCATCAGCGCCACGAATCCCGACGTCGCGTATCCCGCCGAGATCACCGCGAACACCCGTGTCGGCGACCAGAAGGTGGGCCTCGAGAACAACGGGGTCCTCACCATCCCGGCGAACATCGTCGGCAACCCCGCGATCTCCGTGCCCGTGGCACCGGCCTTCGGGCTCCCCGTGGGCATGCAGATCATGACCCGCCACCACGACGACGCCTTGTTGTTGGACCTGGCGCGAATCGTCGAACAGACCCTTCCGTGGCCGCTGGTGGCCGAGTCAGCACCCGTCTGAGCGTTCTTGTCAGACCCCCTGCGG
This sequence comes from Acidimicrobiales bacterium, assembly GCA_028822535.1. GTDB lineage: Bacteria > Actinomycetota > Acidimicrobiia > Acidimicrobiales > Salinilacustritrichaceae > Salinilacustrithrix. Next base: position 3,824 of record JAPKDO010000217.1, on the reverse strand, counting down.
ATACTGGGGTCATGGCAACGCAACCCCGCCTCATCCCCCACACCTTCCACCTCGACACCGCCAGCCGCGCCGCCGGCAAACGCGGGCTCGCCAAGGCCAGGGCGGCCCTGGCCGAGGCGCACGCGCGCCATGCTGGCGACCGTCATCACGATCGTCTCGATGCCGGGCGCGACGACCATCCTGCTGCCGCCTGACACCGCATCTTGACCGTTCGGTCAAGATACGACCTAGAGTGCTCACATGACCGAAGTCGTGATCATCGATGCCGTCCGCACCCCCGTGGGTCGCCGAGGCGGCGGCCTGTCCACCATGCACCCGGGCGAACTGCTCGGCGTCGCCCAGAAAGCGCTGATCGATCGCACCGGCATCGATCCCACCGAGGTCGGCCAGGTCGTCACCGGTTGCGTGTCCCAGGTCGGAGAACAGGCCTTCAACATCGGCCGCACCGCCTGGCTTGCCGCCGGTCTCCCGCAGTCGGTGGCAAACACGACGGTCGACACCCAGTGCGGTTCATCACAGCAGGCCACCAGCTTCGCCACCGCCCTCGTCGGTAGTGGCGTGGTCGACGTCGCCGTGGCCTGCGGCGTCGAGGTCATGAGCCGCGTCCCGATCGGCAGCAGCGGCCGCAAGGACTTCGGTCTCGGCATCCCGATCCCGCAGACCTACTTCCCACGCTACGAGATGACCTCGCAGTTCGAGGGCGCCGAGCGCATCGCCGACAAGTGGGACATCTCCCGAGCGGACACCGACGAGTTCGGCTTCCGCTCCCAGCAGCTCGCCGCCCAGGCGTGGGCCGAGGACCGCTTCGGCACGCAGATCGTGCCCGTCACCGCCCCCGACGCCGACGAAGAGGGCAACCTGCTCGACACGACGCACGAGGTCACCCGCGACGAAGGCCTGCGCGACACCACGCTCGAGAAGTTGGGCACGCTCAAGCCCGTCGCCCGCCCCGACGGTGTCCACACCGCCGGTTCGGCCTCCCAGATCTCCGACGGCGCCGCCGCCGTGCTGATCATGACGGCCGACAAGGCCAAGGCGCTGGGTCTCACGCCCAAGGCCCGCATCGTCGACTCCTGCAACGTCGGTGTCGACCCGGTCCTCATGCTCACGGGGCCGATCGACGCCACGTCGCACCTGCTCGAGCGCACCGGCATGACCATGGCCGACATCGACGTCACCGAGATCAACGAGGCGTTCGCCTCGGTCGTGCTGTCGTGGGTCAAGGAGCACAACCCCGACATGGACACCGTCAACCCGAACGGCGGCGCCATCGCCCTCGGCCACCCGCTCGGCGGTACCGGTGCCGTCCTGCTCACCAAGGCCCTCCACGAGCTCGAACGAGCCGACAAGGAGAACGCCCTGGTCACCATGTGCTGCGGTGGTGGCCTCGGCACCGGCACCATCATCCAGCGCGTCTGATGTCGTCGGGCGACCCGCGACCGTCGGGTCGCCCGGACATCGTCCGCCTCGTGGTCATCGCGGCCACGGTGGCGATCGTCGTCGTTTTCACTGCGTGGTCCGGCGCGCTCGACACCGAGAGCGGTCCGTCACCGTCCGCCGACGCCGGCCAGGGCGTCGTCGTCCGGGTCATCGACGGCGACACGGTCGACGTCGATCTCGACGGGCAGCGTGAACGCGTCCGACTCATCGGTGTCGACACGCCCGAGTCGGTGGCCCCCGAGCGGCCCGTCCAGTGCTACGGCGTCGAGGCATCCGATCACACTCGCTCGCTGCTGCCCGTGGGCACCGTCGTCCGCCTCGAACGCGACGAGGTCGGCCGGGATCAGTACGACCGGCTCCTCGCCTACGTCTACCGGGTCGACGACGACCTGCTCGTCAATCTCGACCTCATCGAAGGCGGCTTCGCCGACGCCGTGACCTACGGCGACAACGAGGCCCTGTACGACACGTTCGTGGCGGCGGAGTCCACCGCACGCGCCGACGGCGCCGGGCTCTGGAGTGCGTGCGGCGGCCCCGACGTCGACATCGCTCCGCCTCCTGGCTGACACCGACCGGTCGGTAGACTGGCCGAGTGCGCAACTGGATCCAGAACTCGCCCGTGAGCATCGGCGTCGGGCTGATCGTCTTCGGACTCGTCATCATCTTCTTCGGATGGAACGGCGCCGCCGGCAAGGACTTCGTCGAGGGCCAGATCCCCTACGTCATCTCCGGCGGCATCGGTGGTCTGGTCGTCGCTGGGGCCGGCATCACCACGATCATCGTGCAGACTCGGCGGCGCGACACCGACGCGGTCACCCAACGCCTCGACCGAGTCGCCGAGCAGTCAGGCTCCTGATTCCCGATAGCGTGGCCGACGTGCCGGAGGGGACCGATCTGCTCGAGCGCCTCGGACATCCGGCCGACGCCAAGCTGCTGATCGTCAGCTGCGATGACCTCGGCCTCACCCACGCGTCGAACCTCGGCGTCTACACCGCGCTCCGCGATGGGATCGCCACCAGCGCATCGCTCATGGTCCCCTGCCCGTGGGCGCGCGACGCTGCGAGTCGTTATCGGGGTGAGGACGTCGGGGTACATCTCACGCTGACCTCCGAACACGACCGCTACCGCTGGGGACCGATCACCCAAGCGCCGAGCCTCCTCGACGGCGACGGCGGATTCCCGAGGACGAACGTCGATGCGTGGGAACACGCCGACCCCGACGAGGTGCGCCGCGAGTGTCGCGCCCAGGTCGAACGGGCAATCCTGTGGGGCTTCGACGTCAGCCACCTCGACAGTCACATGAAGATCCTCCAACTCCGGCCCGAACTGTTCGACGTGTACCTCGATCTCGCCCTGGAGTACCGGCTTCCGTTCCGCCTCTCCGACGCCTCGACCCAGCGAGCGATCGGCTTTCCGTTCCGCACGCTGGCGGCCGAGGAAGGCGTGCTCTTCCCCGATCACTTCGTCGACGTGTCCGCTCCACCGAGCCGCAGCCGCATCGCCGAGGCCTTGGCGGATCTGAAACCGGGCGTCACCGAGGTGCACGTACAACCGGCTGCGCCCACTCCCGAGGTCCAGGCGGTAACCGAACACTGGGCCGACTGGGCCGACGACCTGTCGTTCGTGACCGACGGCGACCTCGCATCGCTCGTGGACGCCGCCGGCGCGACCCTGATCGATTATCGGGCGCTGCGTGACGCCCAACGCTCCACGTGAGAGCGATCACGGCGACGCTGCTGGCGCTGGCACTGGCGGGGGTCGGCTGCGACAGCGACCGTCGGGCGATCTCGCGGGACGACCTCCCGGACGTACCGGCCGAGGCGACCGTGTCGGTCGAACTCGGCGACGACGGGTTCGACGTCGAAGAGCTGCAACTCACGACCGCCGATCTGGTCGAGTTCCGCGTCGTCGGTGACGAGAACCACGGCGTTCGGACCGACGACTACACCATCGACACGGGGCCGCTCTTCCCCGGAGAGTCGACCGATGTCATCTTCGACAAACCCGGTCGTTATGTCGTGATCGACACTGCGGACGACACCGCCACGATCGACGTCGCCGTCGACGAAGCCGTCAGTCCGTAGCGACGGCGCCGAGGCGTGCCACGAACTCGGGGTCCGTGAGCAACGGCAACACCGAGAGCAGTCGCCCGACGTTTCCGGTGACCTTGACCGTGCCCTGCATGTAGCCGACGTCGAGGGTGCGATCGCCTGCGACGACCGCGTCGAACTCGTCGGGCTTCATGATCATCGTGAAATCGGGCTCGCCGCTCGAAGCGCCGTCACGATCGTCGGCCAGCGCGACGGCACCGGAGACGTCGAGGTCGAGATCGAACGTGACCAGATCGGTCTTGCCCTTGCCGACCTCGAAGCGGACGGTCGTCA
>JAPKDO010000216.1 GCA_028822535.1 Acidimicrobiales bacterium | reverse complement strand
GAGGACTCGACCGGACCGATCAAGTGGCCCGAGGTCGATCTCCCTGACGTCCGCCTCATCCGCTGGGATGCCAGGGGCCACGGCGAATCGCCGACCCCGGCCACGTCCGGCGAGTGCCGGTGGCCGAACCTGGCCCGCGATGCGGTCACCCTCGCCGATCGTCACGGCCTCGGCAGCTTCTCGATCGGCGGGGCATCGATGGGCGCGGCGACCGCACTCTGGGCAGCGGTCACCGCGCCCGAACGGATCGACCGCCTGGTGCTCGCCCTGCCACCGACGGCGTGGCAATCCCGCGGTCGGTCCGCCGGCCTCTACCGGTTCGGCGGGATGTTGAGCGAGCGGTTGCCGATCGGTCGCTCGCGGCGTCGGGCCGTCGTTCTCCGGGGCGCCGCAGAGTCCGACCTCCCCGACCCCGACGCCATCGCCGAGCTGTCGATGCCGACGCTGATCCTGGCGTGGCGGTTCGACCCGGTCCAGCCGGTCAAGACCGCCGAACGCCTGCGGGATCTTCTTCCCGCTGCCGATCTGCACGTGTCCGGCCGCGTCGGCGACACCAGCGGCTGGGTCGAGCGGCTACGCGATTTCCTCAGCCGCTGACCGAGGCCGCGGCCGTCGACGGCATCCCCGGAGCGTAGCGATGAATATCTGACATGGCGTCAGATCCCCCGCACTTCAGCCGCGCATGAAGTCCGCGAAGACGGAGAGCGCAGCGAGCACATGGTCCGGCGCATCGGTCGACGCGTCGATGGTCCGCCTCGTCGACGACCTCCCAGGAAACTCGTCGCGCCTCGTGTGCGACGCTCACGGCGTGGACCTCGTGATGGTCAACGGCGTTCCGATCGCGCGAGACGGCGAGCCCACGCGCAACCTCCCGGGCACGGTGCTCAGATCGGGCGTCGACACCACGACCGTGGCAGTCCCCGGCGCCTGACCCCGAGCGCTCCACTTGAGTAACCCGACCCCCACGGTTGAGTAGTGAGCGATCCGCGGGCCCGTCCTATCTTCGATCCATGAGAACTCGTGGACGTGGACGACGACGATCGATGCGAGGATTCGCTGGCGGCTTCGCCATCGTCCTGGCGTTCGGTGCCTGCGGTGGAGACTCGAACGACGACGCCGCGGGCGAGTCCGATGCTCCGGTCGAGTCGGACGACGCCGCGCTCGACAGCAAATCCGACGCCAGCGGTGACTCCGACGACGCGGAGGCGGACGACTCGGGATCGTCCGACGACGTCGAGAGCCCCTACGAGGTCGACGCGGTCGATCCGGTCGACCAGGGCGTCGCCACGCTGACAATCGACGGCACGACGTATGAGTTCCTCGATGTGGGCGACCCGGACGACGAGCGTGATGGCTTCTGCCGAAAGGCTCCGATCGCCGACGAACTCGAGGCGATCCTCGACAACGTGGACGATGCGGGCGAGCCGATCCCCGAACAGGGCGCCGAGGACTTCTTCAACACCCTCTTCGTCGATCTGCCCTACAGCAGCACGTTCTCGCCGTCGCTCGAGTTCCAGATCGACGGCGGGGCGTGGACGACCAGCACCCCGGATCTGCCGACAGAGGTGGCCTGGGGGTTCTCACCCGACGGCTTCCACGCCGAGGGCACGGCGACGCTCTACGACCGCGATGACGACACCATCGTCACCGAGGCGACGTTCACGCTCACCTGCCCGGAGGCCTGACAGCGAGCAGGTCGCCCCCAGATCTGCGACGATCGACCCAGCGCTGACCGGAGGATGGACATGGACGAGCAGGCGAAGAAGGACGCGATCCGCGAGGCGGCCGAGGCACAGGCCGAGAAGCAACGCACATCGGGCAAGGCGTGGCAGGAACGAGAGTCGCAGATGGTGGTCGACGCCGTGAGCGGCGACGGCCCCGACCTGGCGGCGCTCGGCGGCAAGATGGTCAGCGACGCCTTCACTGGTCAGGACGCCGGGGACATCCTCGGCGCACCGGCATTCGAGGCGTCGTCGGCCTACCTGCTCGACCAGCCGTTGATTGTCGTCTCCCAGGACGCGCAGTTCGTTGCGTTGAACGACAAGTACTCCTACGGCCTGCCGGACGGCACCGAGATCGCGCTCGGCGAGCAGACCAACCAGGGCATGGCGCGTAAGGCGCTGCGGTTCGTGTCGAACCTCGACTCCAAGATGAAGACCGTGGTCGAGGTGACCCAGGACGGCTCGACGGTCTTCGAGATGGAGCGCAAGGGTTCGATCGGCAAGAACACGATGGTGATCCGGGACGGTTCGGGATCCGAGGTCGGTGAGGTCAAGCAGACCAAGCGCGGGCCGAACCGGGCGTCGTTCGAGCTGATCGCCGGCGGCCGAACCCTTGCGTCGATGCAGACCGGAAGGCTTCGCGCCGGTGGCGGGTTCGACATCATCGACCCCGCGGGCGAGGTCATCGCCTGGGTGCGTCGGCTCCACGTCGGCGTCATCGGGAACGTCGGATCGCGCTACAAGTCCTCACCGGACAATTACGCTCTGCGGATGGCACGCCCGCTCGAGGACCCGCTCCGCACGCTCGTGGTCGCCACGCCGATGTCGGTCGACTCGGCGATCAACCAGCGCGACGACGGCCTCGACCTCAAGGACGTGAGGCGGGCCATCCGTCGCTTCACGTGACGCCGGAACGAGCCTGATCCGACAACAGCGCGGTGGAAAGGGTCCGACTCATCACGTCGACGTAGCGGTCGTCGGACCACGCCAGCCGCACCACGAGTTCGCGCCACGTGTCGAAGTGCGCCACGGCATAGAGCACGCCGGCGGCGTCGTCGACGGTCCACGCAACTGCGAGGTCGCCGCGCTCGTCCAGCGTCTCGATCATCCCGCGGAACGTCGCCTGTCGAAACGTCATGCGCTCTCGCCACGCAGCGCCCAGCGCGTCGTCGGTGTCCTGCGACGACTCGAGCACCCGGGCGACCGGGAGGACGTGGCGCCAGAACGAGGCGTTGAGCCTCATGAGCGCCTCGATCAGTGACGGCCCGTCGGACGCAGCCTGCACCGCGGCGAGCGATGGTCCGAGATCGAGGGACTCGTCCATGTGCTGCACCAGCGCCACCAGTAGGCCGGCTCGGTCCCCGAAGTGGAGGTACAGCGCCTGGCGGGAGACGCCGGCTCGTGTCGCCACCGCCCCCAACGTGAGGCCGGCTCCCTGCTCGGCGATCTCGGTCCATGCCGCGTCGAGCAGGCGCGTGCGCGTCGCGGGATCGCCGTACTCGCCACCGGTTGACCCCTCATCGGTTGACCCCTCGTTGGTTGACCCCTCATCGGTTGACCCCTCGTTGGTTGACCCCTCGTTGGTTGACCCCTCGTTGGTTGACACGGCGTAAACCTCCGCTTACCGTTGGTTGACACAGCGTAAACCGATCGACTGCGGGAGCCGAGGATGCACAACGACGAGTTCGCGATCGCACAGGCCGCGTTGCTGGAGCGCCACGACCTCGACTGCGAGGAGCGGTGGCTCGAGGCCCCCTCGATCCACGGGTCGGCGCACGTCCTGGTGACCGGCGACGGTCCGCCGGTCGTGCTCCTCAACGGGATCGGCGTGCCGGCGGCCATGCTGGCCCCGCTCATGTCCCGTCTCGACGGAGTCACGCAGTACGCGGTCGACCTCCCCGGCTACGGGCTGACCGACACGACCAGCGAATTCGCCGACGACCTGCGCGTCAACGCCGTGCGCTTCCTGACCGAAATGCTCGACGCGCTCGGGCTCGACCGTCCGGTCATCGTCGCCAACTCGCTCGGTTCGTTGTGGGCGACGTGGCTCGCCATCGATCGACCCGACCGAGTGGCGGCGCTCATCCATGTCGGATGCCCGGCGCTCGCGCTCGACACCTCCGCACCACTGCCCATGCGGCTGCTGTCCGTCCGTCCGCTCGGCCGCCTGATGCTGCGCCTCCAGCAGCCGTCCGAAGGGCAGGTCGAACAGTTGGCGAAGATGGTGCACGAGCATCCGCTGCCGGACGACATCGCCCGACTCGTGCTGGCAACCGAACGACTCGACCACTTCGAGCCCGCGTTCCGCTCGATGCTCCACCGCCTGCTCCGCCTTCGCGGAGCCCGTCCGAACGTCTCACTGACATCCACGGAGCTCGCGACGGTCCAGGCGCCTTCGTTGCTCGTGTTCGCTCGCGACGACCCGATGGGCGGACCTGCGGTCGGCGAGCGGATGGTCGAGACCATGCCCGACGCGCGACTCCATGTGGTCGACGGCGGACACGCTCCTTGGGTGCACCACGCGGATCAGATCGCCCCGGCGATCGTCCGCTTCCTCGATCAGATCAGCTGGGCCAGATGACGGACTGCATCTCGCTGTAGGCGTGGAGGCCGAAGCTGCCGCCGTCTCGCCCGACACCCGACTGCTTCATGCCGCCGAACGCCGCTTCGTGATGACGCTGCAGCGTGTTGAGTCCGACGTTGCCGGAGCGCAGCTGACGTGCGACACGCATCGCCCGTCCGGTGTCGCCGCTGAAGACGTAGTCGTGGCCGCGATGCTCGCCATGACCAAGAACCTTGCGCACGACCTGGCGCCTCGGGTCCGGGTCAACGCCATCGCACCCGGAGCGATCGACACCCCGGCGCTCGAACTCGTCACCACCGACGAGGGGCTCACCAAGGCGCTCGTCGACAACACGCCGATGCGCCGGATCGGCGTCACCGACGACATCGCCGCCGCGGCCCTGTACCTCGCATCCGATGCGTCGTCCTACGTCACCGGCCGGGTCATCCCCGTCGACGGGGGGATCGAGACGACCAACCTCCCACTCGGCATGCCCGACCTCACCGGTCCTCCCGAGGCGGCGCAGTAGCGATGGAGAAGCTGGCGATCCTCCGGTGGCGTGGCGCCGACGAGGCCCCCGACACCGACGCCCTCCTGACCGCCGCCGACCGGATCTGTCGCGCCGGTCACTGGGCGACGGCGTACGTCGAACACACCGGCGACGCGTCCGTCTTCCGCTTCGGGGACGATGCCGACGGCCTGGTGTTGAGCTCGGGCCTGACGGTCTGGGTCGACCGGCACGAGCAGTTGACCGACGTCCTCGACCACCTCCCCACCACCGAGCGCACCACGCCGTACCTGCTCACCGAGTCGGTCCCGATGGAGTGGCGGTCGCGCTCCTGGGTCGACGGCCTCCGCTCCCCGGCATCGCGCTGCTGACCGCGTTCCCGAAGATCGACGAGATCGACCACGAGACCTTCTACTACCGCTGGCACGGGTCGCACTCCGAGCTGACCTTCGAGATCCATCCGGTTTCAGCGGTACGTGCGCAACGTCGTCACGCGTCGTCTGGACGACGGCCCGGTCGCCGACGCGATGGGGAAGATCAACGAGGATCTGGTCACCTTCGCCGACATGGCGCGCCTGCAGACCGCGCCGACGGAGGAGATCATCCTGCGGTCGGCGCCGTGGGAGTCGTGAGCCGGTCTGCGGACGCACGTACGGCGGGGATCTGGTCGATGACGGCCAGCGCGAAGATCGCGTACGCCGCTCCGTAGAAGGCCATCCCCGGTCCGTAGATCGTGAATCCGACGAGGGCGACGATCCACATGATCGCCGGTCCGACGTCCACGCCGAAGTCCCGGATGCGCCGGCGTACCCACAGCGCCTCGAATGCCTGGACCACGACCACGCCGGCGAGGACCGCCGCAGCGATCGCGACCCCCTCCAACGCTGCCGTGAGCGCCACCAGCGGGAAGGTACCGAGCAGGATTCCCACGTCGGGGAGCATGGCGATCGCGCCCGCCAGCAGGCCGAGCACGATGGGGGCCGGCAGGTCGAGCGCCCATGCCACCCCGTACGTTGCAAGGCCGACCGTCGCTCCCTGGGCCAACAACGCGGACACCGTCCGCCGGGCGCGATGTGCCGCCGAGGACGCGACCGCGAGCAGCTGGTCCCGGTCCCGTTCGTCACGGATCTGATCGATCGCGCCGGTCGCGATGGCAGGCCCGTAGACGAGGAGGAAGATCGTCAGGATCGCTGACACGAAGTAGACGGGCAGCGTCGGTGCGTTCTGCGCGAGCGCTCCCCCGCCGCTCCCGACCCGGTCGTCGAGTTCGTCGAGGAACGTGACGGCCCTCGTCGACAGATCGATCTCCGAGGCGACCTCCCCGATCTCGTCGTCGCGGTCCTCGAGCTCCTGGAGGGCGGGCGGCATGACCTCGCGCAGGCGGTCGACCTCTCGGTCGAGGTCGTCCACCGTGCCGAACACCAGCGCCCCGGCGGTGCCGGCCACCACCACGAACGTCAGGATCACGGCCAGCACCCGAGGGATCCAGCGACCGAGGAATGTCACGATCGGCTCCACGAAGATCGCGACGGCGATCGCTGCTGCCGTCCAACCGAGCACGCGATGCGCCGCGACGAACGCACCACGCCCGACGAGGAATCCGGCGACCACGAGAATCGCGAGCGCTGCCGACCACCACGTGATGCGGACGGTCCGGACTCGCCCCGCTGTCGTCATCCGCGTCACGTCCGACACCGAGCCGTACGGTACCGATCGTGGCCGAGCCGATCGGCGATGCCGACGACCGCGGCACGCCGGACACCGTGACATTCGAGATCGATGCGGCGTCGGCGCTCCGCGTGCTCGTGGTGTCCTTCGCCGCAGCGGCGGTGTTCGCGCTGGTGCAACAAGCGCCCTCGATGCTGACGAAGATCGGGGTCGGCGTCGTGCTCGCACTGGCACTCGACCCGGTGGTCGTGCGGGTTCGCGACCGGTTCGGTTGGCAACGAGGAACCGCGGTGGGCCTCGTCGGCGGCCTCCTCGGCGTCGTCTTCTTCACCGTGCTCGTGATCTTGGGACCGGCGGCGATCGACCAGGCCAGCAG
>JAPKDO010000215.1 GCA_028822535.1 Acidimicrobiales bacterium | reverse complement strand
GAGATCCCGGACGACGATCCGTCCTGACCACCGGCGCGGTTCAGTCGTCGCGTTCGACGAGTGTGGGGTCGACCCCGAGGTCATTCGGGTCGTAGACATCGGTGCAGTCGCGGTCCGGCGTCGCGATCGACGGCGGCACCACGGGCGGCGGCGACGGCGGTGGCGGCGGGGCCGAGGGGGCCTCGCCTTCGGGCGACACGATCGTCGGCGGGAGTTCGCGCACGGCCGGGTCGTCACGGAATCCGAGATCGTGGGGGGTCGGTTCCCGTTCGCGTCGCTCGCGGCGGTCGGTGACCGCTCGCGCGCCGCGTGAGCCGGCGACGTAGGACACCGCACCGAAGGTCGAGACACCGGCGATGCCGAGGAATCCCAGCCAGACGGGCATCGGGATGATCCCGAGCACGGCTCCGGCCACCCAGACGAGTTGGAAGCGGGTCTCGAACCGGGCGAACGATCGTCCACGGTTCGCGTCCGGGGCATCGCGCTGCACGATGGAGTCGAAGGCCTGCTTCGCCGCGGCGGCCGACACGCCGACGGTCGCGGCGACCAACGCCGAGCCCGAGAGTCCACCCGCCCAGGCGCCGAGCACGCCGGCACCGGCGACCACGCACAGGAGCACGGTGATGATGCGCTCTTCGGTGGCCTGCTTGCGCAACATCGGAGCGATCGCCGCGCCGGCGACGGCACCGACGGCCGACAACGCGAGCACCAACCCGAAGTGCCACGTTGGTGCATCGTCGGTCCGCAGGGAGAACGCGAGCAGGAAGGTCAGACAGCCGACCACGCCGCGTAGGAGCGCCATCGCGGAGGCGGCCAACAAGACGCCGGCACCGCGTAGCTCCTCGCGGGCGACGGCGGTCTCGGGGTCCTCGGCGACCTGGGTCTTCGGGATCCGCCAGGCGATGACGATCCCGACGCCGAAGACGATCGCCGCGAGACCGAGCACCCACTCCGAGCCGCCGAGGCTCACGAGGATCCCGCCCGGGACGGCGGCGACGAATCCCACGAACCCGGAGATGAGCGACAGCTTGGAGTTGGCCTCGACCAACTCCTCGTCGGACCGCACGGTCGTGGGGACGAGCGCCGATTTGGCGACGTGGTAGCTCTTCGCCAGCACCAGGAGTGCGAACGCCTCGGGGAACAGGAACAACGAATCGACGTCGCGGATCATCAACAGGCACACGAAGGCTCGCAGGGCCGACGAGCCGATGACCATCCATCGACGGCCGCCCGTCGAACGGTCGAGCGCCGGGCCGACGAGGGGAGCGACGACGGCGAAGGGCGCCATCGTCAGTGCGAGATACAGGAACACGCGTCCGCGAGCGGCCTCGGGATCGATCGAGAAGAACAGCGTCCCGGCCAGGGCGATCGTGACCAACGTGTCGCCGGCCACGGCGATCGCGTGGGCCCGTGCGAGGCGCGCGAACGACGTGACCTCGAACGCCTCGGCCCCGAGTCGGGGGCCCGAGATGGAGCGCCATCCGCTGGGGTCGGTCATCGCTCGCATCGTAGGACCCGTGCGGCCGCATTCCGCTGGCACGCGGACGCTCCGGAGCGAATCAGGTGGGGGTGAGCGCCGTGTCGAACTTGTAGCCCAGCCCACGGATCGTGATGATCCGCTCCGGCGTCGACGGATCGGGTTCGACCTTGGCCCGTAGGCGCTTGATGTGGACGTCGAGGGTCTTCGTGTCGCCGACGTAGTCGGAACCCCACACCCGGTCGATCAGCTGGTCGCGCGTCATGACCCGCCCGGCATTGGCCAGGAGCACGTGGAGCAACTCGAACTCCTTGAGCGGCAACGCTGCGACCTCGCCCCGGATACGCACCTCGTGCTTCTCGGGGTCCAGGGTCACGTCGCCCTCGACCAGCGCGTCCTGGGTGAGGTCGTCCTCGCGGTGTTCGGTGCGGCGCATGACCGCGCGCATGCGGGCGACGAGCTCGCGCACCCGGTACGGCTTTGTCACGTAGTCGTCGGCGCCCACCTCGAGGCCGACCACGGTGTCGATCTCGGAGCTCTTCGCCGTCACCATGATGATGGGGACGGCCGACTTCTTCCGCAGCTCGCGACACACGTCGATTCCCGTGATCTTGGGCAACATGACGTCGAGGATGACGATGTCGGGCCGCAGCGCGTCGAACAGTTCGAGCGCCAGCACGCCGTCACGAGCCACCTGGACGCGAAAGCCCTCGCGGGCGAGCCCGATCTCGAGCGCCTCGACGAACGCTTCTTCGTCCTCGACGACCAGCACCGTTGCCTCGGCCATGTCTGCTCCTCCCCGGCTCTCAGCCGGCTTCCGGGGTGGCGACCGCCACCGGGCCCGGACCCGCTGGCATCACCAGCGTGAATGTCGTTCCTTCGCCTTCGCGCGAGTCGACGCGGACCTCGCCGCCATGGTTCGAGACCACGTGCCGCACGATGGCGAGCCCCAGGCCGGTCCCGCCGGTGTCGCGGCTGCGGGCCCGGTCGACACGGTAGAAGCGTTCGAAGATCCGTTCGAGATCGCGGCGCGGGATCCCGACGCCACGGTCTGCGACCGACAGTTGCACCGACGGACCGTCGGTCGATGCCGACACGACGACGGACGAGCCGTCGGCGCTGTACTTGATGGCGTTGTCCAGCAGGTTGAACACGGCCGAGACGAGTTGCCGTCGGTCGCCGAGCAGGGTCAGTCGACGCGACGGTTCGACCAGGTCGAGGGTGATGCCCCGCTGCTCGGCCGCGTTCGCGCTGCGCTCGACCGCTTCTGCGAGCACGAGGTGGACCGGGACGGGGTCGCGCAGGGACGCTTCTCCGGCCTCGATACGGCTCAACTCGAGCAGGTCGTCGATCGTGCGGCTCGCGCGCATCGCCTCGTGGTGCATGCGTGCGGCGAGGCGACCGATGATGTCGAGGTCGTCCTCCCCGAGGAGTGTCTCGGCCAGCACGCCGATCCCGCCGACCGGGGTCTTGAGTTCGTGGCTGATGTTCGCCACGAAGTCGCGCCGGACGGCGTCGACCCGTTGGCGTTCGGTGACGTCTTCGATGACGACGAGCGCGCCGATACCCCGACGGCCGTCGTCGAGCGGCTCGGCCGACACGACGAGCATGCGCCGAGGTGGTCCGAACAGTTCGACGTTCTGTTTCACGCGTTCACCCGACAACGCGCGGGCGGCGAGATCCTCGATCGACGACTCGACGATCGCCTCGCCGTGTCGTGCCCCGAGGAAGTGTTCGGCGGGCCGGTTGCGGAACACGATCTCGCCGGCGTCGTCGAGCAACACGATGCCGTCGTCGATGGCCGAGATGGCGTGAACGAGTCGTGTCTCGGCGGCCGAAGCGTCGCCGCCCTTCGTGACGGCGTCGTCGACCTCGCGCTCGAGTTGCCCGATCGTCTTCTCGAGCCCTCGGACCTCGGCCAGGGGCGAGTCGGAGAGACGAGCCGCAGCGTTGTGTGCCTGCGATCGGATCCGACGGCGGCTGCGCCACCACACCAAGAGCGTGAGCAACCAGATGGCCGTCGGGATGCCTGCGGCGAGCGCGATTGCGCTCTCGCGGCTCATACGTCCGGTCCTCCCGCCGCCTCGACATCGGACCAGACCGGACGCGTCGCGTGGACGCGTGCCGACCCGGCGTGCTCCGGGAGCCAGCCATCGACCATGTAGCGGACCCGCTCACCGATGTTGACGGCGTGATCGCCGATGCGTTCGTAGTAGCGCCCGATCAGAGCGAGTTGCACCGCCGGTTGGATGTCACCTTCGTCGCTCCCCCACTCGAGCACCGTCTGGATGAAGTCGGCGTGCAGATCGTCGAGTCGGTCGTCGATGTCGTCGAGCGCGGCGGCGAGGGACGCGTCCTGTTCGAGATACGCGTCCATGCACATGGTGAACAGCTTGGTCGCCTGTTCGCTCATCTGCTGGAGCAGCCCCCGGACCGGCGGCGGGAGCTCCGTCGGGTAGATCCGCCGGGTGCCCTTGCACACGTTGACCATCAGGTCGGCCGACCGCTCGATCTCGGCCACGAGACGGATCGCTGCGATGATCGCCCGCAGGTCGCTGGCCACGGGGGCCTGCAGCGTGAGGATCTTGTAGCAACGCTCCTCGATCTCGATCGAGAGGTCGTCGATGACGTCGTCGTGGTCGATCATCGCCTGCGCGGTCTGGAGGTCGCCGTCGAGCAGCGCTTGGGTCCCACGGGGGATGGCCTCGGTGACGTGTGCGGCGAGCCGCGTGATCTCGCGGACGACGCCGTCGAGCTCATCACGGAACTGCACGCGGACCTCGGAAGGGGGTTCCTCGATCATGGGACTATCGAACCTCAGCAGAGAGATGGTCTGGGTCACCCGTGAGCAGGTAGCGCAATCGGGCACCGATGATGGCGGCATGGTCGGCGATCCGTTCGAGGGATCGTCCGGCGATCAACGTATTGGTGGCGATCGCGACCGCGTCGTCACCTCGCAGTCGCAGGAGCTGCGCCATGAGGTGTTCGTAGTGCACGTCCATGGTGTGCAACCGCGCCGCCAACTCGGTCGCGAGCGTCAGATCCTGCGCCGACCATGCCCGCAGCGCGCTGCGGTACGCCTCGATCGCGTTGTCCGACATCGACACCAGGAGCTGATACGTCGAGTCGCTCTGCGCCCACAGATGGCGCTGGGGGTTCAGTTCGACGACTCGGAGCGCCAGGTCGCCCACGCGTTCGAGTTCGGACAGGATGCGCAACACCGAGACGACGAACCGCAGGTCGGACGCGACCGGGTTCTCCCGCGCCAACACGTCGTAGCAGCGCTCCGTCAACGACACGTTCATCGCGTCGATGTCGTCGTCGGCGCGCAACGCCGCCGCGGCGAGGCGCTCATCGCCATCCGACAGCACCTGTCGCATGCGTTCGAGGTTCTCGTCGACGCGGACCCCCATGAACTCCACCTGGAGCCGGAGCTGTTCGAGTTCTTCGTGGAACGACTTGCGGAACTCCATTCCCCCCTCCACGAGCCGGCTCACCCGAAGCGACCGGTGACGTAGTTCTCGGTGCGTTCGTCCTGCGGGTTCGAGAAGATGTTCTCGGTGTCGTCGAACTCGACGAGCATGCCGGTGCGACGGTCGTCGTCGGAGTCCATCTGTGCCGTGAAGAACGCGGTGCGATCCGACACACGCGCGGCCTGTTGCATGTTGTGCGTGACGATGACGACCGTGTACTCCGACTTGAGTTCCTGGAGCAGGTCCTCGATCCGCCCGGTCGCGATCGGGTCGAGGGCGGAGCAGGGCTCGTCCATCAACAACACGTCGGGGTTCGTCGCGAGCGCACGGGCGATGCACATGCGCTGTTGCTGCCCACCCGACATGCCCAGCCCCGACTCCCCGAGCCGATCCTTCACCTCGTCCCACAGCGCGGCCCGGGTGAGCGATCGCTCGACGAGTTCGTCCATGTCGCCCTTGTACCCGGAGATTCGGGGGCCGAAGGCGATGTTCTCGTAGATCGACTTCGGGAACGGGTTCGCCTTCTGGAAGACCATGCCGACTCGCCGGCGGACCTCGACCGGGTCGACCTTTCGGTCGTAGAGGTCGACGCCGTGGTAACGAATCGTGCCTTCGATCCGTGCACTGTCGACGAGGTCGTTCATGCGGTTCAGACAGCGGAGGACGGTCGACTTGCCGCAACCGGAGGGACCGATGAACGCGGTGATCTCGTTCTCGCGCACGTCGAGGCTCACGCCCCGGACGGCATGGAAGTCTCCGTAGTAGACGTCGAGGTCGTCGATGTCGAAGACGATGCGATTGGCATCCCGATCGAGCCTCGGCGGGGTGGCCGCGACCGATGTCGTTGCGGCGGGCGTATCGGTCATGGTCGTTCCGGTCGTCGTGGTTTCGGACACGGGGTCAGCTCCGCTTCTTCTCGAAGGAGTTTCGCAGGACGATGCCCACCGCGTTCACGAGGAGAACGACGAGCAGGAGGACGACGATGGCGCCGGCGGCGCCTTCGGTCTTGATGGCGTCGCCGGGCTGGCGAGTGAAGTTGAAGACGAGCATCGGCAGCGCGGTGAAGTTCCCGGTCAGACGATCGATGGCGCCGTCGGGATCGGTGAAGAACCCGGTCTGGGCGCCGACGAGGATCAGCGGGGCGGCCTCGCCCAGCGCTCGGGCGAGCGAGAGCATCGTTCCGGTGAGGATTCCCGGCAACGCATACGGGAGCACGTGGTGACGCGTGACCTCCCACCGGGTGGCGCCGACGCCGTAGCCCGCCTCGCGGATCGGTTGCGGGACGGCACGGATCGCTTCGGCCGAGGTGATGATCACGACGGGGAGGACGAGGATCGCCAGCGTGATCCCACCCGAGATCAGCGATCGGCCTCCGGTGATGCCGTTCAGCGCGGTGACCAAGACGGTGAAGCCGAGGATGCCGTAGACGATCGACGGCACGCCGGCGAGGTTCCGGATGTTGACGTCGACCGCTCGGGTGAAACGACCCGAGTTCGAGTACTCCTCGAGGTAGATGGCAGCGCCGACGCCGAGCGGGATCGAGACCAACAGGACCATCACCGCGATACCGAGGGAACCGAAGATCCCCTGGCGGATTCCGTTCCGGGCCGGGTTGGTGAAGTCGACGCTCCCGCGCAGGAATCCGCCGAGGCTCCGTTCCTCGACCTCGAAGAACGTCTGGTTCCCGGCCGCATCGGTTGCCACCTGCACCTCGGAGGTCTCGCCGAATCGGGTGATGGTCGGCGGATCGGTCGAGGTGTCGACCAGGTCGGGGCGGACCTGCTCGGTCAAGGACTCGCCGGTGAGGATCGGCATGGCGTCCTGCACGACCGAGACGAGCAGCGTCAACAAGATGACGACGGTGAACGCGAGGGTGGCCAACAGCGCGCCGCGGAAGATCGTCCCGGACACGTCGACCTTCTTGCCCCGGAGCGCGCTGGCGACGGCGCTGGTGGTCAACTCGGTGGAGGCGACAGCCATGACCCGGGCTCCTAGTAGGCCTGCCGG
>JAPKDO010000214.1 GCA_028822535.1 Acidimicrobiales bacterium | reverse complement strand
CCTGCCGGAACCGGCGGACGATCCGGTCGGCGGCGAAGTTGAGGAGAAACGTCAGCAGGAACAGGAGGAGCCCGACGAAGAACAGGCTCTGGAACGTGGGGCCCTGCCCGACGACCTGGTCGGACCCGGCGGCGACGGTCGCCATCGCTGCGGTCATCGTGAGGCCCGACTCGGTCAGGATCTCCGGTGACGGGAAGGCCTCGGGGAAGAGGGCGCCCCCGGACCCACCGGCGGCGATGGTGACCACGAGGGTCTCGCCGATCGCACGGGACACTGCGACGATGAACGCCGCCACGAGACCGGAGAGCGCCGACGGGACCACGACCCGCACCACCGTCTGGACCTTCTTGGCGCCCACGCCGTAGGCCGCCTCCCGCAACGCGTGCGGCACCGAGCGCAGGGCGTCTTCGGAGATCGACGCCACGAGTGGGATCGTGAGGATGCCCACGCCGAGGCCGGCGACGAGCAGGTTGGCCGACGAGGTCGGGTCGAAGACCCGATCGACCACGTTGGGAGCGATCCATGCGAGGGCGAAGAAGCCGAGCACGACCGACGGGATTCCGGCGAGGACCTCGATCACCGGCTTGACGATGCGCCGGACCCGCGGGCTGGCGTACTCGCTGAGGTAGACGGCAGTGCCGATGCCCACAGGGACGGCGAGCAGCATCGCCACCGTCGTGGTTCCGACGCTGGCGACCAGCAGCGTCTTCACGTCGAAGAGCCCGCGTCGCGGGAACCACCCGGTCGTCCACAGGTCGGCGATCACGACGCCGTTGCCGGTCTGGGTCCAGAACTCCGGGCGGAAGCCGACGAAGGGCAGGTCACCCCGGACGAACACCGGCCAGTCGAGACGGATGCCCGTGAGGTACAGGAACGCCTCACGGAAGAGCGAGACCACGATCAGGATGCTGACGACGATCGAGAACGCAGCGGCCACGGTGAAGAGTCGCGAGACGAACCGCTCCTTGCGGGCGCGTCGGCGGTCGCCTTGGAGATCGTCGATGGTGAGTGCGGTCATCGTGCTCCGGGAGGGTCGGGGAGAGTGGGAACGACCGGTGCCCGGCGGAAGCACCCGCCGGACACCAGTCAATCACCGGGCGTGGATCACCCGGCTCTCGGTGATCACGCCGAGGTCATGACGGCGATGCCGTCGATGGCGACCTTCAGTTCGGTGTACTCGACGCCGTTGGCGTCGCAGTCCGACGCTTCCTCGTCCTTGATCGGCCGGGATGCATCGGAGATGTCGGTCTCGCCGGCGCAGAAGCGCTGGAATCCGTCACCGGTCCCGGGGCCCTCGACGGCGCCGGCGAAGCCGGACTCGGCGAGCACGCACTGGCTGATCGGTTCGACGGTCGAGGAGCCCGAGATGTCGAGGGCGGTTCCGTCGTCGGTGCCGCCGGAGAATCCGGTGGCCTCCCACGTGGCGACGGTCTCGGCGAGGGAGTCGTCGTTGAGTGCGACGTAGCCGGCCTGCGTGGCGCAGTCGTACAGGTCGCCGAGGTAGAGGTCGACGTAGGCCTGCAGCGAGCCGCTCTCGGCCGCCTTGTCGTCGTTGACGTAGATGAACAGGTCACGCGAGAGCGGGTAGTCACCCGAGGCGATCGTGTCCGGATCCGGCGACGTGCAGGGTGTGCCTTCGGCGTTGTTCGAGAGCTCGAACGCCGAGAGGACGTCGGTGTTCTCGATGTAGAAGGCGAAGCCGACCCAACCGAGCGAGCCGTCGGCCGACGACAGGTTCTCGACGATGACGTTGTCGTTGGGGCTCGAGAGGTAGTCGGTACGGGCGGCAGCGTCGACGCCACGGTCCTCGTTGAACTCCTCGATGACCAACTCGACGAAGCTGTCGTAGGTGCCGGACTCCTCGCCGGGGCCAGCAACGGTCAGCTCGGTGTCGGTGAGCTCGGTGGTCGAACCGAGTTCGGCGGCCACGTCGGCGGCGTCGCTCCAGTTGGCGAAGCCGTCGGCTTCGGGACCGGTGAGGGCATAGAGGTCGGCGAAGTCGAGGCAGGTCGGCAGGCCGCCGGCCGATGCCGTGTCGCCCTCGACGCGGTCGGTGTCGTCGGTCGTTGAACCGGCAGCGTCATCGTCGTCGCCGCAGGCGGCGGCCACGAGCGCGAGCGGCAGGAACAGGGCGATGAGCGATGCCCTACGTCGGTTTCGGAACAATGGTCTTCCTCCGTACAGGGGAAATGGGGGACTCGTTGGTGACGGAGGGAACGGTACGGAGACAAGGTGGACCGGCTGCCCACCGCCGGTGAACGAGAGGTGAACGACGGGGGCCGATCCGGGGAACAGGTCCGCGAACGGCCGATCCGAGGCGGGTACGCGAGATCAGCGGAGCGATTCGCAGAACGAATCGAGCACCACGACGTCGCGCGGGTATGTCAACCGCTCGGCGGCATCGTCGACGCTGAGCCAGGCGCGCGCCGCGATCTCGTCGTCGGCCTCGAACGGCACCTCGACGGCGACGGCCATCGCCCAGTACCGCACCTGTTTCGGGTGACCGTTGTGGTCGTCGTACGCGGCGCCGACGAGTTCTCGCCCGAGCACTGCGACGACGCCGGTCTCCTCGAAGACCTCGCGGATCGCTGCTTGTTCCCAGGACTCACCCGGATCGAGCTTGCCCTTCGGCAGCGACCAGTCGTCGTATTTCTCGCGGTGGACCACCAGCACCTCCGTGCCGGCGCTGCCGGCGCGCCAGACGACGCCGCCGGCGGCGCGGACGAGGTCGGTCGCCACGATCAGTCGTCCCGGTCGGGGACCTTGGCCCGACCCAGTGCGGCTGCCTGGAGTGCCAGGTGGCAGTCCACGCCCTGCGTCCCCTCGGCGCGGGACCAGCGGCCGTCACCGTCGAGTTCCCATGCGAGTCGGTCGTCGGCGAGCGCGATGTCGATGATCTGGTCGAGCCGAGCCACGAGGTCTTCGTCCTCGACCGGCACGAGTGCCTCGACCCGGCGATTGATGTTCCGCGACATGAGGTCGGGCGATCCGATGAGGTACGTCGGTTCACCGGTCCCCCGGCCGTTGGCGAAGTGATAGATCCGGGAGTGTTCGAGGTATCGCCCGACGATCGAGCGCACACGGATGTTCTCCGAGAGTCCCGGCACGCCGGGGCGCAGGCAACAGATGCCCCGGATGACGAGGTCGATCTGCACGCCGGCGGCGGAGGCGTCGTACAACGCATCGATCATCCGAGCGTCGGACAGGCTGTTCATCTTGGCGATGATCCGGCCGTCACCGCCGTGCGCGGCCTCGTTCGCGATCAGACTCTCGAACGTGGAGCGGAGATGGTCGGGGGCGACGACGAGCCGCTCGTAGTCGACGGCCCGGCCGAACCCGGTGAGGTGGTTGAACAGCTGGCTCAGCTCGACCCCGATCGCAGGATCGGCGGTGAAGAGGCCGAGATCCTCATACATCGTGGCGGTCTTGGGGTTGTAGTTCCCCGTACCGATGTGGCAGTAGCGGCGCAGTCCGTCGCGCTCCTCGCGGACCACCAGCAGCGTCTTCGTGTGGGTCTTGAGCCCGACGAGCCCGTACACGACGTGTACGCCCACCTCTTCGAGGGCCTTCGCCCATTCGATGTTCGCGGCCTCGTCGAACCTCGCTTTCAGCTCCACGAGTACGGCGACCTGCTTGCCCTGCTCGGCGGCACGGATCAGGGACCGGATGATCGACGAGTCGCCCGAGGTGCGGTACAGCGTCATCTTGATGGCGACGACGCGTCGGTCGTTGGCCGCCTGGCGCAGGAACGCCTCGACCGTCGAGCGGAAGCTGGCGTAGGGGTGATGGACCAACACGTCGTTGCGGCGCATCTCGGCGAAGAAGTCCGCCGGGGACTCGTCCTCGTTCACCAGGCGAGCCGGCGTGATGCCGTGCCAGTGCGGGTCCTTGAGGTCGGGGCGTTCGATCCGATGGACCGCCGACAGTCCGGACAGGTCCAGCGGTCCGGCGATCGGATAGACGTCGTCCTCGGAGATGTCGAGCTCGCGCACGAGCAGGTCTCGCAGCTCGGGCGACATCGTGTGGCCGATCTCGAGGCGCACGGCTCGGCCGAATCGGCGGCGCCGCAACTCGACCTCGACCGCGGCGAGGAGGTCGTCGGCCTCGTTCTCCTCGACCGTCAGGTCGGCGTTGCGGGTGACCCGGAACGCCGCCACCTCGCCGATCTCCATGCCGGGGAACAACTCGTGGAGATGCGCGGCGATGACTTGTTCGAGCGGGACAAAGGTGAACTCGTCGGGGAGTCGCACGAACCGCGCCAGGTTCGACGGGACCTTCACCCGTGCGAATCGGTCCTCGCCCGAATCGGGGTCGGCGACCCGCACGGCGAGGCTGAGCGACAGGTTCGAGATGTAGGGGAACGGGTGACCGGGGTCCACGGCGAGGGGCGTGAGCACCGGGAAGATGTGCTCGTGGAAGATCTCCGACAGGGCGTTGCGCCCGTCGACACCGAGCTGGCTCCACGAACGGAACGCAACGCCTTCTGCAGCGAGCGCCGGCACGATCTCGTCCAGCAACAGACGTTCTTGTTCGCGCACGACGTCGACGACGTCATCGCGGATCTCGTGGAGTTGTTCGGCCGCCGTCCGACCATCGGAGGCCGTGGTGTCGACGCCGGCGTACACCTGGTCCTTGAGGCCGGCGACGCGGACCTGGAAGAACTCGTCGAGGTTCGACGAGAAGATGGCCAGGAACTTCACCCGCTCGAGGAGCGGCACCGCGTCGGACCCGGCGAGCGCGAGCACCCGGGCGTTGAAGTCCAACCACGACAGTTCGCGGTTGAAGAACCGGTCGGGATGGTGACGCAGGTCCGCGGTCGACTCGGGATCCACGTGGGCACGGTACCGACGCGGCGGGAGGTGATCGGAGGGCGACGTGGAATCTTCACCTGCTGTTCCCAGCGGGCTCGCCGCACGTTCGCCTGCGAGCGTCGGATCCATGGATCCGGTCGAGTGATCCACCGGTCGGCTCATCGGACACCGATCGAGTCGACGGCGTGGAACGCTGCACCGAGCGCCCCGGCGTGGTCGCCCAGCGATCCCTCGACGATGACCGGCGCCGCGCCCGCATAGTGGAGGTCGGCGAGGCCCGTGCCGATCCGTTCGACGGCGACGTCGGCCAATCGCTCGCCGAGCCCGCCACCCAGCACGACCGTGGTGACATCGGCGATGACCAGCACGTTGGCGATCGCAATCGTCAAGACATCGAGTCCCTCGTCGATCAACGACATGGCGACCTGGTCGCCCGCCTCGTAGGCCTTCGCGAAGACCTTCGACTTCATCGGACGGTCGCCGGCTGTATCCACCAGCATCGTCGGCTCGCCGTTGGCGTGACGCTCGCGGGCGCTCGCTTCCAGCGCCCGGCGGCCGATGTAGGCCTCGACGTGGCCGACGCCTCCGCACGCACACCGGCGCCCACCGGGCACGACGGTCGTGTGGCCCAACTCGCCCGCCAGTCCGTTCGGGCCGACGCGCAGACGGCCGTCGAGCACGAGGCCGGCCCCGAGGCCGGTTCCCATCCACACGGCGAGGACATCGTCGTGGCCGGCGGCCGCGCCGACTCGGGTCTCCCCCAGGGCCGCCATGTTCACGTCGTTGCCGATCGCCACGGGCGCAGCGACGGCCTCCGACACCAGTTCGGCCAGCGGCACCGGCCGGTCGAAGCCGGCGAGGTTGGGTGCGTTCTCGACGATCCCGCTCTCGGGGGCGACCACGCCCGGGGTGCCGAGCCCCACCCGGGGGGGGTGGTCGTCGAGCGCGCCGCCGACCTCGGCGATGGCGGCCACGATGTCGTCGACGGACGACCGGGGCGTCGATCGTTTCGTCTCCGTACCGATCGACGCAGTACCGCCGCTCCCGGTGCCGTCGAGGGTCACCTGGGCGCCGAAGATCTTCGTCCCGCCGAGGTCGATCCCTGCGATCGTCGTGGCCACGTCGGGGTGGGGCCGACTGCTAATTGTCCTCGGGGTAGCCGAGGTCCCACTCGAGGAGGAAGTTCTCGCGCTCGGCGTCGCGGTTCACCCGCTCACGATTGCGTCGGAACTGCGGGTCGTGCGGGGGGAGCAACACCAGGCGAGCGCGGACTCGTGAGCGGAATGCCTCGACCAGCGCCTCGTCACCCCAGTCGGACTGGATCTCCCAGTGCGGGCTCGTCGGGCCCAGGTACACCAGGCGGGCATGGGCGATCGGCGGAGGTCGTTCTTCGAGTTCGACGTCGGAGAGTGGGGCGTCGGACATGGTGGGACCTTCTGCAGAGAAACCGGACTGGCGAACAGACAAGGCTAGCGCGGGGCTCCCCGGGGGCGAGGAACGGCCGGTCAGCCCCGTCGACGCAGCGTGGCGTCGAGTTCGAGCGTCTCGTCGCCGCGCCGGATCGTGAGCGTGATCACGTCGTCGACGTCGCTGGCCCGCACGACCGCGCCGATCGACGCCGAGTCGGGTGTGGCGGTGCCGTCGATCGCGACGATGACGTCGCCGGCGCGCACGCCCGCTTCCTCGGCGCCGCTGTCGGCGACCACGCTGCGCACATAGGCCCCCTCGTCCACCGTCACGTCGTTCTCCTCGAGGAGGGCGGGCGCCTCGGTGGCGACGTCGGTGGTGTTCACCCCGAGGAAGGGTTGGTCGCCGCGCACTTCGCCGCCGCCCGCTCGGATCTCCTCGATGAGTGGCTTGACCTGGTCGATGGCGATGGCGAAGCCGATGCTCTGCGCGTCGCCGATGATGGCGGTGTTGACGCCCACGACCTGTCCGGCGGCGTTCACCAGCGGCCCACCAGAGTTGCCGGGGTTGATGGCCGCGTCGGTCTGGATCAGCCCCTCGAGCGAGATGCCCTCGGCCTCGAGCCGCCGGTTGAGGGCGGACACGATGCCGAGCGTCACCGTCGGTCGCCCGCCCAGGTTCAAGGCGTTCCCGATGGCGATGACCTCCGAACCCACCTGCAGGGCATCCGACGATCCGAGTTC